>CAXNCW010000190.1:0-3010 GCA_964200955.1 Legionellaceae bacterium | reverse complement strand
AATCATTGCACGGCGTTCGGCTTCATTCAATAAATCCATTAATTTAGTTACACCGCCATCACGACTTTTAAACGGTTTGCCAGTTTTATCTAACACCATACCAAAACTTACATGCTCCAAATTCATGCTTGCTTTTGCTAGACCGACCTTATAAGACAAAGCAAATATTTGCTGAAAATGTAATGCTTGTCGCGCATCCACAACATATAACACTCTATCAGCAGCTAAAACTTGCTGCCGATAATAAATAGCTGCCAAATCAGTGCTGGCATATAAAAACCCACCATCTTGTTTTTGAACAATAATTGGCAATATTTCATTGTCTTTACCTTTAAATTCATTAAGAAAAACACATTGAGCGCCATCATGCGTAGTTAACACCCCCTGTGCACGTAATACATTCACAATTATTGGTAATAAATCATTATATGAACTTTCAGCTTTAACATCGATAGCTTGCAGTGAGACGCCTAAACGCGCATAAATTTCTTGACAATGCGCCAATGATAATTGTATGAATTTCTCCCATAAATTCCTACAATGTGGATCACCGGATTGCAATAATACTACTTGCGCGCGCGCACGCTCAGGAAATCCTGGCTCTGCATCAAAACGTTGTTTTGCGGCTTTATAAAAACTTTCTACATCATTTAAAAGTACCGTTCCAGAATGCAAATTTTCTTCATCTTGCAAATGTGCAAGCAACATTCCAAACTGCGTACCCCAGTCACCGACATGATTCTGCTTAACAACTTTAGAACCTTTAATTGCCAGAATTCTAGCGAGCGCGTCACCAATAACTGTCGATCTTAAATGTCCAACATGCATTTCTTTAGCTAGATTTGGAGAAGAATAATCAATTACTACTGTATGCAAATCGTCGCTAGGCAACACACCACAAATGGCCGAATTCCACATTGTCGCAAATTGCGTTTGCAAATAATTATGACTCATTGTAAAGTTAATAAAACCCGGGCCAGCAATAGCAACACTTTCAATCTCAATTGGCAATTGCATACATGACATCAAACGCTCTGCTAATAATTTAGGTGACATGCGCATTTCTTTCGCCAAGATCATAGCCAAATTACTAGAAAAATCTCCATGATTTTGCTCCCGCGGACGTTCTATATTAATAGAAAATTGCTGCGGAAACGTTAATTGATCTTGCATTGCAAGGGTCGAGACAGCTTGTTGTAACAGTATTTCAATATGTTGCTTCATTAGACACCTAATTATTTACGCCACCATGATAATACTAGATTTTATCAACAGACAAAAGTATTATGTAATCAAGGCCTCAAGGAGTACACTTTCATTAAACCACTACACAATGCAATCACCACCACCCTGAAACAGTTAACTAATACGCCTGGGGTATATTGCATGTTAGATAGTTTTGACACAATCTTATATGTTGGTAAGGCTTGCAATCTTAAAGCCAGAGTTACAAGTTATTATAATAGTTCTACATTAAGCATTAAAACCCAAGCACTCATTGCCAAAGTTGTTAAAATTGAAATCAGTGTAACACGCACTGAAACTGAGGCATTGCTACTTGAAAGTAATTTAATTAAAACTTTACAACCAAAATATAATATTTCATTACGTGATGATAAAACTTATCCATATATTCACATCACAACAAATCATGCGTTTCCACGAATTAGTATCTATCGTAGCAAAAAAAAACCGAGTAGCAATAATTTCTTAGGACCGTATATCAGTACGGGTGCCGTAATTGAAGCCATCAATACGCTACGCAAATTATTTAAACTGCGCAATTGTAGTGATAATTATTTTACTAATCGTACGCGACCTTGTTTACAATATCAAATTCAACGTTGTACCGCACCTTGTGTTGGTTATATTAATCAAGAAAATTATAACATTTCGGTACAAAACGCTTTAGATTTTTTACAAGGTAAATCCCAACAAATTATTCTTAAAATGACACAACACATGCATGCTGCCGTAGCTCATTTAGATTTTGAAAATGCAGCAATATTACGGGATCAAATTAACAATTTACACTTAATTCAAGAAAGTCAGAGCATCATTCAAGCATCCGGCGATGCCGATATTATTGTGATGGCAGCGCAAGAAGATTTTGCCTGTGTACAATTAGTAAGTGTTCGTAATGGACAAATATTATTCAATCAACAATTTTTTCCAAAAATCCCCGAATTATTATTTAATCCAGAACTATATCAAAAAATTCTAGAAGTATTTATTGCTTTTTATTATTTTGATACACCAGAAAAAATTCCAAATTTAATTATTTTAGATCAAGATATTCCCAACCCAGAGATTATTATTGCAGCATTAATGTCTGTTAGGAATCATATTAATATTAAAAAAAACTGTCGGATTCAAATCAACCCCAAAAATAAAATTAAACAAAAATGGTTAAATTTCGCCAAAGATAATTTACATCTCGCCATTACCAATCATATTACATCAACATCATTAATGACTACAAGATACGCCGCCTTAAGCAAATTACTTAAATGCACTCAGCCAATTACACGCATGGAGTGTTTTGATATTAGTCATACTAGTGGCATGGATACAATAGCATCATGCGTCGTTTTCGATCAGCACGGCGCGGTTAAAAACGCTTATCGACGCTATAACATTATTAATATCATTGCTGGCGATGATTATGCTGCAATGCAACAAGCATTATTACGTAGGTTTCAACCACAAGATTTGCAAAAAATATCCGCTCCTATATTACCGGATATTTTAATTATTGACGGTGGTATTGGCCAATTTAATATTGCAAAAAATATATTACAATTATATGATCTTAATAATATTATTGTTATTGGTATTGCAAAAGGCCCTGATAGAAAAGTTGGTTACGAAAGACTTTTGTTAAATAATACTAATGAAATTGTCTTATCCAATGATGCTCCTGCATTACATTTATTACAAAACATTCGTGATGAAGCTCATCGTTTTGCTATTACTAATCATCGCGATAAAAGGCAAAAATCATGGCTAA
>CAXNCW010000189.1:0-3016 GCA_964200955.1 Legionellaceae bacterium | reverse complement strand
TATTGGGGACTCGCAAAACGTGCGGCATTAAAACAATTATCTAAAGCCATTCATGCATTTGGTAAGCATCAAAATGCTCAGCAAATATGTGCTGAGATTTCATTATTACTACGCAATGTTGCTTTAGCTTATTATCCACGTCTTGAAGTTGCCGGATTATCTGGCTACTTATGGTTAGATTTTTTAAATAAAACCGGTGCGGATTTTAGTAATTGGCGTATTTATTTATTGGAAATACCTTATAAATCGGCAAACACCAGTATAGATCATGAAAATTTAACCACTTTTTTTATACAAGTAACTCATTGGATTAAACAACGAGGGCAGCCATGTTTGTCTTAGAGCATCCATGGTTCTTATTAGGGCTGCCATTGCCGCTATTAATTTGGTTGTTTATCCCAGCCGCAAAGTCTATGGTTATTGCTGCTATAAATATCCCATTTTATCAACAGTTAGTTAAATTTATCGGTATTTCGCAACCATTAATTACACGTAACATGAGTATATTTGTTATCATTTGGTTATTGATGATACTTGCACTTACAGATCCACGGTGGGTTGGATCACCGTTATCGTTAGAACGTAATGGACATAATATTATGCTCGCATTAGATCTTTCAGAAAGTATGGGACTTGACGATATGTTAGTGAATGGCAGATTATTTACACGCTTATCTATAGTGAAAAATGCTGCAACACAATTTATTATAGAACGCACTGGTGATAATATTGGCTTAATATTATTTGGTAGTCGTGCTTATTTACAAACACCATTAACCTATGATCATAAAACTCTATTATTACGTATTGACGAGTCTGAAGCGGGGTTAGCTGGGCCAACTACAGCTATTGGCGATGCATTAGGATTAGCCATTAAACATTTACAAGATGTTCCTAAAAAAAATCGCGTCATTATTTTATTAACTGATGGCGTGAATAATTCTGGCGTTCTTACTCCACTGAAAGCTGCAGAATTAGCAAAAAATGCAAACATTAAAATTTATACAATTGGCTTAGGTGCCAAAAGTAATTCACATGCATTAAATAATGCGTTTTTAAATGTTAATTTAGTTGCTGAGCTGGATGAAAAAACTTTACAAAAAATTGCAAATTTAACTTTTGGAAGATACTTTCGTGCAACTGATGATAAATCATTAAAAGAAATTTATAATATTATCAATAAATTAGAAACTGTAAAGCAACAAGCAGTAACTTTACGCCCACAAATTACTTATTATCCATGGATTGTTGCTGCTGCGTGGTTATTATGGATTTTTTGGTTAATCAAGGAAACACGCCCATGATCACCAATAATATACTTGATTTACATTTATTACGGCCGTGGTGGTCTTTGGCTTTATTACCATTACTAATTTTATTTTGGCGTTTATATAAAATTAATACTGTACACACAGCATGGTCGGCAATTTGTGATAAGCAATTATTAAAATATTTGCTCAAAACCAATGACACTAATAATCGTTATTATGCTTTATTATGTTTATTTTTTAGCAATATATTAGTAGTTGTGAGTTTGATGGGGCCCTGCTGGTCAAAACATTTTGTTCGTGCTTATAATACCATTGACCCTTACGTAATTATTCTTGATATATCTGATACAATGTTAACTAATGATATCTTGCCTAATCGCTTGATGCGTGCAAAATTTAAATTACACGATCTGTTTGCGCAACAAAATAATCAGCAATTTGGTTTGATAATTTTTACCGGAGAGCCATTTATAATTGCACCGTTAACTAGTGATGTTAAAACTATTGATGCTTTATTATCTAGTATTATTCCAGATATTATGCCGGTTTCTGGTTACGATTTATCTGCAGCATTATATGAAGCCGCAACTTTGATCAATAATGCTAATTTATATAATGGTCATATTCTAGTATTAACAGCCACTATTCCCAATAGTCTTGCAATTACAACTGCAGAGAAATTAGCTATTCAAGGATTTAGTACATCTATAATGCCGATTACATCTAATCATGATACACAATTTCAATATTTTGCGACCAAAGGCCATGGTTCTGTATTAACTTTATCCGCTGACATAATGACTTGGATAATGCAGAATAAATATCATTATGCTCTAGATAAACAAAAAATTATTATTTGGCATGATGTCGGTCAGTGGTTTTTAGTACCAGCATTATTATTAATGATCATGGTCTTTAGACGTAATTGGTTACAAAGGATTAGTATATGAAATATGTGCTGATTTTATTAAGTTTAAGTTATAATGTGTTTGCTAATGGTTGGAATTCTTTATGGAAAACTCATGATCAACAAGCGCAAGTACTGATGCGTAATGGCCAGTTTGCGGCAGCAGAAGCAAGTTTTGATAATTTATATTGGAAAGGTGTTGCTGCTTATAGAGCTCAGCATTATCAACAAGCTGCGCATTGGTTTAGTTTAATTAAAACTCAAGATGCCTATTATAATTTAGGTAATGCATTAGCTCAAGCCAAGCAATATGCAGCCGCAATACAAGCTTATAATGCTGTGTTAAATTTAAATTCACAACATCAAGACGCAAAATATAATAAACATATTGTTGCCGATTTATTAAAACAACAACAGTCGCCTAAACCACAAATGAATTCTAATAAGACTCAAAATTCACAAAAAAATCAAAAAAACAAAAAAAAGCGACAACAAATTACACAACAAAGCAGACAACAACGTACACAAGAAAATGAACAGCAACATGAACAACAACAATGGCTGCATATATTACCAGATGATCCCGGTGGATTATTAAGAGAAAAATTATTGCGTGACCATTTAAGACGACAAAGTCGATTATATTAATGGAATTATATTTATGAGAAAAATTTTCATAGTTTTAAATATTGTTTTAACTATAAATGCATGGTCCGCAATTACTATGCAAATAGATAGCAAACAGATTAATATTGAACAAACATTTAAATTAATTTTAACTCTAGATGATATTCAAGATAATAGTATTCCTGATTTTAATAGTTTACAAAATGATTTT
>CAXNCW010000188.1:0-3021 GCA_964200955.1 Legionellaceae bacterium | reverse complement strand
GGTACTTTTCATCCAGCAACATTTTTGCGAGCTATTGGTCCAGAACCTTGGTGCGCAGCTTATGTGCAACCATCTAGACGTCCTACTGATGGGCGTTATGGGATTAATCCCAATCGTTTACAACATTTTTATCAATTTCAAGTTATTCTCAAACCATCACCTATTGATATTCAAGACAAATATTTACAATCATTATATGCTCTAGGTGTTGATCCATTAATTAATGATATTCGTTTTGTAGAAGATAATTGGGAATCCCCAACTTTAGGAGCTTGGGGTTTAGGATGGGAGGTCTGGCAAAATGGCATGGAGATATCACAATTTACATATATGCAACAAGTTGGTGGTTTAAGTTGTCAACCAATTACTGGTGAATTAACCTATGGATTAGAAAGACTTGCGATGTCATTATTAAATATTGATAATGTATTTAATTTATCATGGGGTAATACTAATCATGGCTTAATCACTTATGGTGATATTTTTCAACAAAATGAAGTAGAATTTTCACAATATAATTTTGAACAAGCTGATGTAGAATCCTTATTACAGCAATTTGATATTTCTGAAGCCGAAATTAAGCGTTTAATTACATGTAATTTACCGTTGCCGGCATATGAAGTTGTAATTAAAATTTCACATATTTTTAATTTATTAAATGCACGACAAGCAATTTCAGTAACTGAACGTCAAAGTTATATTTTACGTGTTAGACAATTATCTAACTTAGTTGCACAAAATTATTATGATATGAGACAAAAATTAAATTTTCCATTATTACGAAGCCATCATGAGTAAAGCGAAATCAAATGATTTATTATTTGAAATTGGCTGTGAAGAATTACCATCGTTACTAGTCTATAGCTTAAGTCAAAATTTAACCAAAAATATTATAAATGAATTTAATAAAGCTCAATTATCGTATGATACGATACAATCTTTTGCTTCCCCAAGAAGACTTGCAATATTAGTGAAACATTTAAGTACGCAGCAACCAGCGCAAAATATTACACGTCGTGGACCCGCAATTACAGCCGCTTATGATCAAAATGGTATCCCTACTACAGCTTTATTAAGATTTGCTAAATCTTGCCAAATAGAATTATCAGTGTTAACTACGCTTACTACAGACAAAGGTTCTTGGGTCAGTTATCAAGAAAATATCACTGGCATCAGCACCAAAGATATAATTGCTGAATTAATAATCAATGCAATTAATGCATTACCGAAAGAAAAATTTATGCGTTTTGCTGATGGCACTAAAGAATTTATACGCCCCGTGCATTGGCTGGTGTTATTATATTCTGATGAAATCATACCTTGTAATTTTTTAGGAATACACAGCGATCGCTGTACTTATGGACATCGCTTTCATACGCCACAAGCAGTATCACTGCAACATCCGCAAGATTATGAATCGGTATTATTGAAGGCTTATGTGATTGTTGATTTTCAAAAACGTCAACAAAACATTCTTGAACAATTACAATTGCTGGCAGCAAAATATCATGCCAAAGTGAATATAATTCCAGAATTATTACACGAGGTTACCGCAATAGTAGAATGGCCACAAGCCTTGTTGGCAAATTTTCAACCTAGTTTTTTAGAAATGCCATCAGAAGTTATTATTACAACCATGCAAGTGCATCAGAAATGCTTTGCTTTATATGATGAACATGAGAATTTATTGCCTTATTTTATTACAATTGCCAATATTGCCAGTCACACACCACAAAATATAATTCATGGTAATGAAAAAGTTATCCATGCGCGTTTAAATGATGCAGCATTTTTTTGGCAACAAGATCGTAAACAACCCTTGATTAATCATATTGAAGCAACTCGCGATGTAATCTTTCAGAATAAATTAGGTTCTGTATATGACAAAACCCAAAGATTGCAGCAATTAATACAATGTTTAATAGTACCATTGCAATTAATTCCTGATGAAACAGCGCGGGTAGTAATGTTGAGCAAGTGCGATTTAATGACCCAAATGGTGAATGAATTCCCAGAATTGCAAGGTTTGATGGGATATTACTATGCTCAGAATGATCATGAAACGGAAAATACTGCTATAGCGTTACGTGAACAATACTATCCACGTTTTGCCGAAGATCGCTTGCCGCAATCAAATTTAGGTATCGCATTATCATTAGTTGATAGAATTGATACTATAGTTGGAATTTTTTTATTACAACAAAAACCTTCCGGGGTGAAAGATCCATTTAAATTGCGTCGACATGCATTAGCAATAGCACGAATATTGATTACCAATGATATTGGATCGTTAAGAGCAGTGTTATCAACAGCAATAAAAATTTATGAGTATAATTTACACTTAACAGCATCAGATGGACTAATTGCAATTTTGCAAGAGTTTATTTTAGAGCGCTTACAATCTTTTTATATAAATAAGCAACATATTGATGTTAATTTATTTAATGCTGTGTGTGCATTGCAGCCTGATAATTTTTATGATTTGCATCAGCGATTATTAGCATTAGTGAAATTTATGCAATTGCCACAAGCAGTAGATTTAATTGCTAGTTGTAAACGTGTACATAATTTAATTAGTAAACAAATTTTTAATATTAATGATGCTATTAAGCCAGAATTATTCCAAGAGCATTCTGAAAAAATTTTATTTAATGCGCTAATTATTTTAGAACAAGAAGTATTAATATATTATCAAGCAAAAAATTATCAAGGTTTATTCATAGAATTATTAACTATAATAAATCCTTTAAATGAATTTTTCAATAATGTTATGATTTTAGCTGATGACCCTTTGTTGAGATATAATCGTTTGTTGATGTTGCAATATGTATATAAATTATTAAATTGCATTGCAAAATTTATATAAAATTAAAGAGTGATTAATAGTAAACAAATATATTATTAAATATATGTAAATATATTTACAATCAATACTGATTTATGAGACACTGTTGTCTTCAAAAGTTGTAGATTAATACTACAGTTTTTACAAAAGGTAATTGAACTATTATGAGTCATAAT
>CAXNCW010000187.1:0-3037 GCA_964200955.1 Legionellaceae bacterium | reverse complement strand
AAACGTACATTGTTAAATCATTTGAAAACAGCACAGTTAACAACTACTAATAAAACGCAAACAACATTTGATGTGTCTGAGCGTATAACTTTGAAACGTAAAAGTGTTACTAAAGTTACAGTAGGCCATGAAAGTAAAACTGTTAATGTTGAAGTACGTAAAAGACGTACGTATATTAAGCGTAATATTACTCCAACAGTGGATAATGTTAATGAAATTGCTGCAACTGTTAACGCAAATTCCAGCATGGAAACTGAAATAATTGATAATGTTAATATTGAGATTGATCCTGTATTATCTGCAGATTTGATAAGTTCAGTCGTCGTTGAAAATAATACACTTGCGATTTTTGATGAGGTTACTGCCGCAGTAATTTCAACAGTAGAGACTGTGGCGGGCGCTTCTATAGCAGAAAAAACTGACAAAATATCTGGAAAAGTAGTAGCTGATGCATCTAGGCAAGCACGTGGAGGTGAGCCTGATTCCGAAGAAAATAAAACGAATAAACGTCGTCACGGTAAAGATGATCTGGCGTTTAATGATGCTTTTCGTAAGAATAAACAAAAAAACAAGTATATTTTAGCGGATTTGAATAATGAAGATGAGATAATACAAATGCATCATAAGCGTCATAAGACTAAAAAAAATAAAGATGATAAATCGGATAAATATCGTGAAGCTGAAGAATCTATGACACATGCTTTTGCATTACCGGTAACGCCAGCTGTTCATGAAGTAATGCTTTCGGAAACGATTACAGTTGCCGAATTAGCTAAACGCATGTCGATTAAAGTTGCGGATTTAATTAAAACCATGATGAAATTGGGTGCTATTGTGACGATTAATCAAGTTATCGATCAAAGCACTGCAATTATTGTTGTTGAGGAATTAGGGCATATTCCGCGAATCCTCAATGAAGATGCCATTGAGCATACTTTAGGAAAGTTAGTAAATAAAGGTAGTTTGTTACAAGGACGCGCGCCGGTTGTAACAATTATGGGACATGTTGATCATGGTAAAACATCTTTATTAGATTATATTCGACGGACAAAAGTTGCATTTGGTGAAGCTGGTGGCATTACACAGCATATCGGGGCTTATCATGTGCATACTGATAAAGGTGATATAACTTTTCTAGATACTCCAGGACACGCGGCCTTTACTGCTATGCGTGCTCGTGGTGCACAAGCTACTGATATTGTCGTATTAATTGTCGCCGCTGATGATGGTGTGAAACCTCAAACCATTGAAGCGATACAACATGCGAAAGCAGCGAAAGTGCCACTTATTGTTGCCATTAATAAAATGGATAAACATGATGCGAATCCAGAGCAGGTTATTAATGAATTATCAGCGCATGAAGTGATCTCAGAAGCATGGGGTGGTGAGACGTTATTTGTTAATATTTCAGCAAAAACCGGGTTAGGTATTGATGCATTATTGGATGCAATTTTACTGCAGGCAGATGTGTTAGAATTACAAGCTCTTGTTGATGGCGCTGCTCATGGAATTGTTATCGAGTCAAGATTGGATAAAGGCCGTGGCCCTGTGGCGACTATTTTGGTGCAGAGTGGTACGTTACATAAAGGTGATATTTTATTAGCCGGGTTTCAATATGGGCGCGTGCGTAATTTAATTAATGATGCAGGTATTGTCGTTACTAGTGCCGGCCCATCTATGCCGGTTGAAGTAATTGGTTTATCAGCCATTCCACATGCTGGTGATGTTGCTATTGTTGTTCCTGATGAGAAAAAAGCGCGTGAAGTGGCTTTATTTCGTCAAGGAAAATTTCGAGATGTTAAGTTTGCACGTAAGCAGAAAACCTCATTGGAAGGTATCATTGAAAATATGATTACTAGTGGAGATCTTAAAGTTTTAAATGTGGTTTTGAAAGCAGATGTGCAAGGATCTATTGAAGCGATTACCGATGCATTAATTAAACTCTCTAATGATGAAGTTAAAGTAGAAATTATAGCGAGTGGTGTTGGTGGAATTACAGCATCAGATGTGCATTTAGCTCTTGCTTCGCATGCATTTTTGATTGGTTTTAATGTTCGTGCTGATAGCAGTGGTAAACGTCTAGCTGAGCAAGAATCTGTATCTATATATTATTATAGTGTTATTTATGAAATTGTTGATCAGATTAAAAGCTCTTTATTTGGTATGCTTGCACCGCAATTTAAAGAAGAAATTGTTGGTGTGGCTGAAGTTCGTGATGTGTTTCGTTCACCAAAATTGGGGGCGATTGCAGGTTGCATGGTTACAGAAGGCATAGTAAAACGTAATAACCCTATCCGTGTATTACGCAATAATATTGTAATTTATGAAGGTACATTAGAATCTCTGCGACGTTTTAAAGATGATGCTGGGGAAGTGCGTCAAGGACTTGAATGTGGGATTGGTGTTAAAAATTACAATGATGTGAAGCCAGGAGATTTAATTGAAGTTTTTGAAACTATTGAGATCGTTAGACATTTATGAATAAAGCATCAAAGCCATCAAAACGTATGGAGCGTATTGCTGAATGGTTGCAAAGACAGTTATCAACGTTAATTCAGCAAGAAATTAAAGATCCCAGGTTACCTGATTTAATTACTATCTCTGTAGTAAATGTGTCAGCAGATCTGAGTCATGCACGTGTTTATTTTACAGCTTTAACTGATAATAAAGATCAAGTCGTATTAATTTTGAATAATGCTGCTGGTTATTTACGTAATATATTGGCTAAAATAAGTCCTTTATATAAAGTGCCGCAGTTATATTTTATGTATGATGATTCCATGGAATATAGTTTGTATTTAAGTAATTTAATTCGTAAATTGTAATGAGCCATATGTATGTCATTGTTTTTGTTTAAATTGTTCGCACAGCGTGCATGGAAAGCCACTTATCATCTTGATGGTCCATATCAATATTTTAGTGATATATTTAATCCAAGTTTTCTGGAGTATTTTCTGGGAATGCCTGCATCTCTTGTCAACACAGATATTAAATGGCTCCATTATCTTTCCTTATATTTTATAATCTACCCGCTTAA
>CAXNCW010000186.1:0-3054 GCA_964200955.1 Legionellaceae bacterium | reverse complement strand
TACAAAAAAATGAATTCAAACGCCATCAAGCGCCCTTGGGACCAAAAATTAGTCCCAGGGCTTTTGGTAAAGATTGGCGTTATCCAATAGTACAAAAATGTAATATTATTTCTTGTGTTGATTAGCATTGTTTATAATATCTTTTTGATTTTGGGCTTGGTTTGTAAATTCATGTATTTTATTCTCAATACTTTGCGCAAGTGTTTTTTGGTATGAATTATACAATGTTGGATCATCAGAGCTAAGAGCAGTTAAAGCGATGGCAAGATCCATATTCTGATCGATACGATTCTTAATTTCTTGTATTCTTTTTGTTAAAAATTTATCGATATCTATAATGTTATTGTGAGATGTAAAGTTGATTGATTCATTACTAATATTATTGATTGCATTTTGAATGTATTGAATTGATTTATTCAGTGATTTTATATTTTTCTCATTATCTATTATTTTATTTTTTGCGATCTCTTGAATTTTATTGATTTGTGTATTGATATTATCTATGCAAGACATTCTAGCCTGTGATATAAGTGTTTCAATGGATGTTTGATAACTTTTTAGTTGATAATCAGGATATTTTTTTATGAGATTTTGAAGTTCTGAATGTTGTGACAACAAATCCAAGAAGCTTAATATCATCTTTAATTGTTGTTGTAATTCCTCTGATGTTTTATTAGGTAGATCTTTGTTAAGAGAGCTATTAATCGTGTTATTAATGTCTTTCTGAATATTTTGTTCGATCACCATTGCTTTTTGTTGAATAATATTTATATTATTATTTAATAATTTATCTGATATCATGATTTTTGTTTCAATAGCGTGTACTATTTCAGGATATTTGGCGTACTGAACTTGAAGTTTTTGCATTTGTGTTTTAAAGATTTGCGCAAGATTGATCTGAAAATCGACATCATCAGATTGCTCTGGCATCATTTTATTGATTGTTGTAATTATATGCTGCATCATCGTTTCTATTTGTTGCTTTACTTTAATGTCGAGATTTATTTGATTATTTTTTAAAATTATTTGTATTTCTTCTGGTAGTATAAAATTACCTCCTGGTGTCTTTAAAATTTGTTGATATTTGGACTTAATCCTAAAACTCTCACCATTCGCATAAGTTTTTAGATATCTGTCGTTATTAATATCAATGCTATATGATGCTTCTATGTGATTTATACACCCATTATAATAATTATGAATATCTTGTTTAATTATATTTAAAAGATTTGCATCTATATCATTATTTTGTTTTAATAACCATGCTTGATCTTCATTGTTGCGTATAGACTCTTTCACGATAGTTTGCCAAGAATCATTCCATAATGATTGTGAGTTATTGATCACAGCATTTAATAATTTCTCTGCTATTGATGGATTTATAATTTTGCATGCACAAAGTTTTGTACAAATTTTTTGTGGAGTAAAATATAGATTTATTTCTTCAATTATTTCTTGTAATTGTTGTTCGTCAATATCATTTATACTAATTTTTTTTATATCATCTGTCATTAATTGATGTAGATCTTCGTTTGTCAAAAATAATGTTAAAGTTTCTGTGATGATTTTGTCAAATGGTAGCTTTTGAATATCTGATTTTTTTAAAAATTTTTTATTAAATAACCATGGGAGATTATTGTAGCGTGGTATAAATGAGGAATTATCACTATAACTATATGACAATAATTGGTTTATTCTTATATTTTCTGTATATTTGCCATTTTCTGAAATATCTTTTATTAAAATCTTTATATCAATGAAGTAGTCTTGGAGATTTTCAATATACTCACAATATTTTGAAGGAAGTGTTTGTAATAACAAATGTATTATGTCTTGTTTATTTACTGATGACTCAATAATTTTATTTAATATTTTAGATATTTGATCTTGATCAGGAATTATCTTTAAGAGATTTTCCAATAATTTAGTATTCTGAGTTTTAATGCATGCATCAATAGAATGATATACAAACATGAACGGCTCGCCATTACTCTTGATGAGTAATTTTGAAAAATTAATATCATTTTGATTACTGTTTGGATTTTTGAAAAACTCATAAAAATTGATGATTTCAGGCATGCTTTGATTTAATTTAATAAATATTTGCATTTCTTGTATATTCAATTGCTTGGCTAATAATAATTCATTAATGATTTGGAATAGATTTGGATGTTGGTAAATATATTGTAATTCAGCAATAGAAAAATTTAATAATAATTGTTGATTATGATTCTGATCGTAATTAAAGATACAAAATCTTGGTGTTTTTATTTTAATATCATTTAGACTGTGATCTTCGATTTGTGTATTGTTCCAAGGATTAATTAAAGATACTATCCATGATTTTTGATTGTTTGGATCTACTTTAATTTCTTTAACCACTAAAGCATGGCGTCCATGTATATTACCGTATTCATCTTTAGCGCCATATTTCATACTTAAATAAATCGGCTGATTTGGATTGATCAATTTCAATTTAATTACTAAGTCTAAATCCTTTGCATAATAGTCTTGAATTGATAGATCGAATAATTTTCCAATAAATGCTGATGAGGTTAAATTTATCTCTCTATTATCATGTGCGAAAATACTTTGCTCTAGATTATCAGCCCATGTATTATTATAATAATAAGAAACAATATGTTCTAATATTTTGACAGCCAGTGCATTAGTCTGAGCACCATTTTTGTCTTGATCAATTCTCTGTAATTGAGCATTACTAATAACAAATATGTCATGCGTCGCATCACTGCTGTATTGGTAATTTTTAGAGATATTATTTTTAATAAGATTAGGGCTTTGATTGTTACGTGGCATTGTTAACATTATACCTTTTTCATTTGTTGTAAACAATGATTGAATTTTTTGTCGTGATGCTGCATCATTTAAGATACATTCTAATCCTGAAAGTAGATAGCAATCACCTATATTACCTTGTTGAATTGTAATTTTTTTATCATTTTCAGGAAATAACATAGTTTGTGGCATTTGCATGATATGCTCCATTTGATAATATAGTAATATATAGTAATATATTATTCATATGTCAAATTG
>CAXNCW010000185.1:0-3080 GCA_964200955.1 Legionellaceae bacterium | reverse complement strand
ATTTCTACAAGAATCTTAACAGGTATTAAATAAAGACCTGACTCTCCGAGTATATGAGTTTGTAATACATCTATTTTATCATTAAAATTCTCTGCACTATTAATCGAATTTTCTATAGCAATTGTTGGCATCAATAATTGGATTGGTATCTCATCAGCAGCAGCAATAATCTTTGCAACATCAACAAGTAATTTGGTGATCTCGTTATTTGGTATTGCAGTGTAGCAAACAGATGTTCCATGAATCATTTGCCAGTGGTTTGATAAAAATGTTTTTAAAGCATTAATTTTTTGTTGCTGATCTGATAAATTTAAGATCGGAGATAACTTATTTACAGTAAATTGCATATAAGTGTGCATGACTTTTTCTTGCAATGGAATATTATTTTTATACAGTGAAGTGTTTAATTGTAGATATTGTTTAATATTATCTAATTGTTGTTCTATCTTTGGAAATGATTTATTATCTTGCATGTTAATCTCTGCTTTTCTACTTTGCTCTGACATAATCATCAACGCGGCTATCCCATATACATATTATTTCCTTACGGCTCCTAAATTTCTAATTAACTCTTTTCTTCCCAGCCTTCTGGTGGCGAGGGTTCTTGATTTTGCATAATTTCCGCAATTTGTTTTGCATCAATAGTTTCATATTTAATCAAACTTGCAGCCATTAGATGTAGTTTATCTAAATTATTGGTTAAGAGTTCGTGAGCACGCTGATAATTTTTATCAATGATTCTGCGTATTTCTTTATCAATTTGTTCTGAGGTTTTATCAGAAACTTCTTTATGTTGATTAACGCTGCGGCCAAGAAATACTTCGGTTTCTTCTTCACCAAATGTTAGTGGACCCATTGAAGAGAGGCCCCAACTGGTAACCATTTTACGTGCAATTTCGGTAGCGCGCATAATATCATTGGAAGCGCCAGTAGTGATGTTATCTTCACCAAAAATAAGTTTTTCAGCAATTCTACCACCAAAAAGACTGGATAACTGACTTTCTAAGCGCCGTTTACTATGACTGTAGCGATCTTGTTCTGGTAAGAACATGGTAACACCAAGAGCGCGTCCTCGTGGAATAATAGTCACTTTATATACAGGGTCATGATCCGGAACGAGTAAGCCGACAATGGCATGACCTGATTCATGATAAGCTGTGAGTTTTCTTTCATTTTCATCCATGACCATAGAGCGTCTTTCTGCTCCCATCATAATTTTATCTTTAGCTTTATCAAGTGAATCCATATTAATTTTGAGTTTATTTTCACGAGCAGCAAATAGAGCAGCCTCATTAACTAGATTGGCTAAATCAGCTCCAGAAAATCCTGGAGTTCCTCGTGCAATAGCTAAAATATTAACATTGTTTTCTAATGGAACTTTAGTTAAATGCACTTTGAGAATTTGTTCGCGGCCACGAATATCTGGTAAGGATACTACCACTTGTCTATCAAAACGTCCAGGACGTAATAATGCCGGATCCAGAACATCAGGACGATTGGTGGCTGCAATTATAATTACACCTTCATTGCCTTCAAAACCATCCATTTCAACTAACAATTGGTTAAGAGTCTGTTCGCGTTCATCGTGACCACCACCTAATCCGGCGCCACGATGACGGCCAACGGCATCGATCTCATCTATAAAAATAATGCATGGAGCGTGTTTTTTTGCTTGTTCAAACATATCACGGACGCGCGAGGCTCCCACACCGACAAACATTTCAACAAAATCAGATCCAGAAATAGTAAAAAATGGTACTTTAGCTTCACCGGCAACTGCACGCGCTAATAAGGTTTTTCCGGTTCCAGGCGATCCCACTAATAAAACTCCGCGTGGAATACGTCCGCCAAGATTTTGAAATTTGGCTGGATCACGTAAAAAATCGACTAATTCCTTAACTTCATTCTTTGCTTCTTCAACACCTGCGACATCAGCAAACGTTACTTTAACTTGATCTTCATTGAGTAATCGTGCCCGTGAACGTCCAAATGACATGGCGCCACGGCCGCCACCGCCTTGCATTTGGCGCATGAGAAAAAACCAGATGCCAATGATTAACATCATTGGAAACCAACTAATAAATATATGTAATAAGAGGCTTTCCTGTGGTTTTTCTTGACCGCTAACATTGATATTATTTTTTAATAATTGGCCTAATAAAGCGCTGTCAGGTAATGGGATATAAGTAATAAAACGTTGATTGTCTTTAGTAATTCCACGAATAATTTTATTGTCTTCTACAGTAATGGTATGAATTCTACCTTGATCAACTTGGGTTAAAAATTGATTGTAAGCTATTTTCTCAGTAAAGCTTCTTCGAGAACCAAAGCTACTGAATACTGAAACTAAAATAATGGCAATAATCAGCCATAAAACAAGATTTTTTGCTATATCGTTCAAAATATTAACCTCAATTAACTGTATTTAGCATGTTCGTTAATAAATTTACTATAAATTGTAGCCTTGTGCTAGTAAATATGTTTCTCTTGATCTTGCACGTGAAGCTATTGGCTTATGAATAGTGACTTTTTTAAATAATAAACGTGCGCATTTTAGCAAAGTATCAAAGCCGTTACCATGTAATACTTTCATTAATATGGTGCCATTTAATTTTAACACTTGCTTAGCTAAATCAAAAGCAAGTTCAGCTAAATACATAGCGCTTGGTATATCTATGGCAGCAGTGCCACTCATATTAGGTGCTAAATCTGAAAAAATTATATCCACACCGGTTGCTGGTATATGAGTGCTGATGATTTGTAAGATTTCATCTTCACGAAAATCGCCTTGAATAGTAATGACATCTTTGATAGCGGTTATGGGTAATAAATCTAATGCAATGATTTTACCTGTGCCATTTAAAATTTTGCTAGTATATTGTGCCCAACTGCCTGGGGCCGCGCCTAAATCTATAATAGTCATGCCTTTGTGCAATAAATGTTCTTTTTCATTGATTTCTTTCAATTTATATACTGCACGACTACGATAGTTTTCATTCTGTGCTTTTTTAACATAGGGATCGCTAAAGTGTTCTTGTAACCAACGCGTGCTACTTTTTGATCGTGGCATAATTTAAACT
>CAXNCW010000184.1:0-3082 GCA_964200955.1 Legionellaceae bacterium | reverse complement strand
CTAGAAATAATTTACCTTGATATTCATTAGTAGATCCACAATATATGCTAATTGCATCATCTAATTTTTTCGTGATTAAATCGTTATTTTTATCGGTCAAACTCGATACACTTACCATAATAGGTGTATATATTTGATATTCAGGGAACGCTTGCATATAAAATACCTTTTTTTGTTAAAATAATAACAGTTATGATTACATAATATTATTAACATAATATTAACAGTCAATTAGATAAATATCTGTGTGATCTTGAGAGTACGAAGTTCTCCAGTGTTTTCGTATAAGAATTAATCATTGGATCATATGAAATAATGTTTGATATGTTACTTGGGCTCAATCTGACCGATGGATTTTATTTTGTTGTAAACAAGTATTATTGTTCTGGTCGATTGATGAAGCAACTTGTAGAACAAAATATACATATTGTAACTATAGTGAGCTAAACTCGCTATGCTCAAACAGCGTTTCTCTTACTTGCAAAAGTTATTTCGCATCCGTTCCTAATAATTAAATATCAAATATTGATTTAATAAAAGGTATAGTAATTTTACGTTTTGCAGCCAAGGAAGCATGATCTAATTGCTCTAATAAACTTTGCAAATCATGCATATTTCTTGCACAACGCTGAATTAAAAACCAAGAGACAGCATGTGATAACACAAATCCGCGCTTCTTAGCTTGTTGTTGTAACATTAATACTTTACCATCATCATTTAATTCATGCACATGCATAACTAAAGCAGCACTCAGCCGCGAACGTAAATCAGGCAAAGCAATATTCGAGAACATTGGCGCTTTATCATTACTAATTAATAAAATACTATTCTCAGTTTCATGAACTTGATTATATAAATTAAACAACGCCTCTTCCCAATTATTATGTTGAGAAATTGCATCAATATCATCTATTGCTATCAAAGATTGAGTGTTCAATCCCTCAATAATATTGACATCAGAATTTTTTAAAATATGCAAAGGCAAATAAATAGAAGTACGATCATATAAATGATATTTATGACATAAACCCTGTAGAATATGTGATTTACCACTGCCGGCATTACCCCATAAATAAATAATTCGCTCACCTTGAGATGATAAAATCAAATTTAATTGATATTGCAAATGTTCATTCACTGACCAATTAAAGTCATCCAGCGTAATATTATTATTTAATTGCAGGGAGAATATTAATTGTTGCGTCATTGTGCAACATTATATGTAGAACAAGCTTTTTTACTCCAAGTTAAAACATAATTAATATAAGTCAATGATGTTGTAATTGTTGTACACCCTACTACAATTTGTATCAAAAGATTATAAGATAAAGAAAATGCCAATTCAAATAAACATAATACTACTAAACATAATTGCAATGTCGTATTAATTTTACTTAATAAAGTAGGTTTAAAAATTAATTTACGATTAATTAACCAATACCAAGCAATAACTCCTAGTGATATAGTTAAATCACGCATAAAAACCAAACTCACTAACCACCATGGTAACTGATGAATCACTGCTAAGGCAATAAAGCTTACAGCCACCATTAATTTATCAGCCAATGGATCAATTAATGATCCCAGACGAGTTTTACAACTAAAATATCGAGCGATCCAACCATCTAAACAATCAGTAAAACCTGCAATAATAAAAATGTAGAAAGCGCCAACATAATTTTTGTTTATAAAAAATAACAAAAACGGGATGATTAAAATCAACCGCAAAAAAGTTAATATATTTGGTATAAATTTTACTATTTGTTGCGACACAGTAACCCACGTAAATTCATTATAATAGTTTCTTCAACAACCACTGCAACCGTAAATATATAATAACATATAAAGACTCGACAATACTATTATGTGGTAATTTACTAATACCGTATTCACGATCAACAAACTCTATAGGATATTCACAAATTTTGGCGCCATAACAATGCAACAGCCACATTAATTGCAACTTATAAGCATAACCAGAACATAAGAATTGTTTCGGCAATACTTGAGTCAACACAGTACTACGTATTGCACGAAATCCACTAGTTAAATCCATATAATTCGAAATTAATAACATTCTAGCTAAAGAATTACCAAATTTTGATAATAATTTACGACGCCAATTCCAATCTGTAGCAGTACTACCACCATGTATATAGCGACTACCAACAACGACATCATAAGTTTTCATTAATGCTAACATGGAAATAATATAACGCGGCTGATGCGACAAGTCAGCATCAAATTCAAATACGATATTCGCTTGTAGTTCAATCATAGCATAACGCATAGCTTGCAAATACGCTGAACCTAAACCAGATTTAAAGTTTTCTTGCCGCAAATATAATTTATTTAAATTTTGCTGCAAATCAGTAACAATATTTTGTGTATTATCCTCAGAAGCACTATCAAAAACCAAAACATGAATATCAAAATCATTAATCGTATTAATTACAGCAAATAAACTTAATAGAGTCTCTTTAATAACTTTTGCTTCATTATATGTAGGTATAATAATAATAACTTTTTCAATTTTCATACAAACTCAAATTAACATGATTAATTTAAAGTAGAAACGTTCTATTACCCATATAAGCACGTAACACTTCTGGAATAATAATATTCCCATGTTTATTTTGATAATTTTCCATAATCGCTACCAATGTTCTACCAACTGCGAGACCTGAACCATTTAATGTATGCACAAACTCTATGGTATTATCTTGTTGTTTACGCACACGTGCACGCAAGCGTCGCGATTGAAATGCCAACATATTTGAACAAGACGAAATCTCTCGAAAAGTATTTTGACTTGGTAACCAAACTTCAAGATCATAAGTTTTTGCTGCATTTGCACCCATATCACCTGAACATAAATTAACCACTCGATATGGTAAACACAATTTTTGCAAAATTATTTCTGCATGTGTGGTTAAAGATTCTAAAGCATCGCAAGATGTTGCAGGTGTAGTAATCCACACCAATTCAACCTTTTCAAATTGATGTTGCCTAATCATACCTTTAGTATCTTTACCATAAGATCCAGCTTCACTACGAAAACATGGGGAATGACAAACATATT
>CAXNCW010000183.1:0-3104 GCA_964200955.1 Legionellaceae bacterium | reverse complement strand
GGTGAAGCAGGATCTGGTTGTTTAGCTAAAAAATTTATAAATATCGATAATCTTATACAAGCAACATATGATGCTTTATTGCTATTAGATGATATTGGTGCAGTAGGCGCCTCAAATATTATCAATTTTTTGTCACAATCATATAATTTACAAATTATAGATAGCTTATTAAAATATGGTATAAATTTTAAAAAATCAACAGAAATTACAATAAATAAACAACAAAATCATGTGTTTTATGATAAAAAAATTATATTAACAGGTACATTAGCTACAATTACTCGTGAACAAGCCAAGCAATCATTAGAATCTTTGGGTGCAAAAATTATAAATAGTATCTCAAAAAACACTGATTATGTTATTGTTGGCAAAAATCCTGGAATAAAATATAACAATGCTATAAAATTAAATATTAATTTATTAAATGAAGAAGAATTTTTAAAATTACTTGAAAATATTTAATGGATCTCCAACAAATAACCTACTATTTTTTCTTGAGATTCTGTTTGAGCGGTGCGAGTTTAGTTTAAGAAAAATAGTAGGTTATTTGTTAAGAGAGCCATAATTATGCTAGATTTTCAAATTATTACTGATAAAAAAAATAATACAAAATATATAGAAACCTCTATTAATGGGAAATTTTTACTAAATATTTCACAATTAAATAAAGGTACCGCCTTTACACAAGAGGAACGTCATACTTTTAGTTTATTAGGGAAATTACCTCATCGTGTAGAACAATTATCAGAACAAGTACAGAGAGCTTATTTACAATATTCTGATTACAAAACAAAATTACAAAAAAGTATATATTTAAATAATTTACATGATAAAAATCAAATTTTATTTTATAAATTATTAAGTGCATATTTAGATGAAATGTTACCTATTATTTATACGCCAGTGGTAAGTATTTCAGTGCAAAAATATAGTCATAAATATCGGCAGCCGCGAGGTTTATATATTACTCATTTAGATATTGATTATATAGATGAAATTTTAAATAATCGCTCTAATCCAGATATTGATTTAATTGTCGTTACTGATGGTGAAGGGGTGCTAGGTATAGGCGATCAGGGTGTTGGTGGCATGGATATTCCTATAGCAAAATTAATGGTATATAGTCTATGTGGTGGTATTGATCCGCTAAAAACTTTACCAATTACTTTAGATATTGGCACTAATAATCAGACTTTATTAAACGATTCGTTGTATTTAGGTTGTCGTAATGCACGCATTACTGGTAAGCAATATGATATTTTTATTACTAAATTTGTCGAAGCGATTAATCGTCATTTTCCTAAAGTTTTTTTACATTGGGAAGATTTTGGTTTAAATAATGCACGACGTATTTTAGAAAATTTTCAAGATAAATTATGTTCATTTAATGATGATATTCAAGGCACCGGTGCGGTTACTATCGCCGCTTTATTAGCGGCATGTGATATCACTAAAAACCCGCTAGTAAATAATAAAATTATAATTTTTGGTGCTGGAACTGCCGGTATTGGTATTGCCGATCAAATAGTTGATGCGTTGGTACGTTTAGGATCAACTGAGAGCGAAGCTGTGAAAAATTTATGGTTAATAGATAGACAAGGACTCATAGTCCAATCAGATAATACTATCAATCCCGCGCAAAAAAAATACGCACGTCAAAATATTGATATTGAAACTTGGCAATATAATACTGAGTATCCATCGTTATTAGAAACAATTGAAAATATACAGCCAACTGTGCTGATAGGTTGTTCGGCGCAATATCAAGCGTTTTCACAAAAGATCATTCAAACTATGACTACATATTGTGATATGCCAATTATATTTCCATTGTCTAATCCTGATGAAAAGTGCGAGGCAGTTCCTAATGATATCTTGATTTGGAGTCAAGGAAAGGCCTTAATAGCCACTGGGACTGAATTTAATAATGTTAAATACAATGACATTTCTATTCGTATTGCTCAATGTAATAATGCTTTAATTTTTCCAGGTTTAGGATTAGGGATTTTAGCTGTTGGTGCCAAAAGATTAACAAAAAATATGATTTGGTCTGCTGTGTATTCTTTAAAAAACAATGCACCATGTTTACAACATCCGCAGTTACCATTATTGCCAGCATTAGGCGATGCACAAGCTGTAGCAAAAAATATTGCTATTGCTGTTGCAAAATCAGCAATTCATGAAGGTTTAGCGACAAAAAATCAAAATGTAGATTTATTACAACTTATAGATCAAATCTATTGGATACCGGAATATTTACCATATAAGGAGAGTAAAAATGCAAAGAGTTAAATTTTTAATATTATATGGGCTATTAAGCTCCCCATTAATTTATGCTGCTGATAATAGTGTAACTAATCCTGATGTTGTAAAATTA
This sequence comes from Legionellaceae bacterium, assembly GCA_964200955.1. Lineage (GTDB taxonomy): Bacteria > Pseudomonadota > Gammaproteobacteria > Legionellales > Legionellaceae > CAXNCW01. Next base: position 727 of record CAXNCW010000183.1, on the reverse strand, counting down.
AATACCCAAATTCAGGCACAACTTAAACAAATGCAAGCACAGCAGCAACAACAAATGCAACAATTAAATACTCAACTCCAAGCACAAATTAAAGCACAAAACGATCAAATACAAAAACAATTACAAATCTTAAAAACTACATTAGAAGCGGAAATACAAAAGAAATAGGTATGCAAACAACTGCAGAATTAATTTCACGAGCAAAATACCAAAAACTTTTGAAGATTATGGGTGGAATTGGTCAGGTTTTACCTGAACATAATTATTGGGAGTTTATTTGCCTGATAATATTCCCCAAAATTCTTGAAGAATGCGCTTATATTGCTTCCCCTGCGTTAAAAGTAATTGGCCCACTCTGCAATTACGTAGATGCAGCGTGTTCTCTTATGTTGGGTGTCAAACAAATTTATGATAAGGATACCCATAAACCGACAAGTAATAAAATACAAGGTATGCTTAACATATTAAGTGGATTACAGTTAGGTATATTTACCGCAGTTAATTTTACTATATTTGGTGTCCCTGCTCTCGCTGCATCTTTTGGGGTGGGATTTGCGCTGTCACTAGATTATACTAAACAAGCATTCGAACAGGCAAACGATCCTAAAGCTTGGTTAGAAGATCGGATAGCACATGTAGTTCATTTAGAAAAATCTATTGCAAATTTAGAGGAGGAGATAAAAATATTAGAGCAGACAAAACATTCACATAATGAAAAATGGTATAA
>CAXNCW010000182.1:0-3106 GCA_964200955.1 Legionellaceae bacterium | reverse complement strand
GCAACACATTATACAATAGACAATGGTTTTATTGAAGCCGTGTTAGAGCCAATTGTAGATGTTAATACGATGTTCGAGCCACGTGAAGTGGAAATTTTAGTGAGATCGTTGATTTCGCAATTTGAACAGTATATTAAACTTAATGGTAAAATTCCTCCTGAAATATTTAATATAGTTGCTAGCATTGATAGTCCTGGGCGTTTGTCTGATACTGTTGCTGCTCATTTGTCAATTAAATTAGATGATAAACAGGAAATATTAGAAATTATTGATGTTGGCCAGCGTCTTGAGCGTTTAATGGTCGCGCTTGAAAATGAAATTGATTTGTTACAAGTTGAGAAAAGAGTGCGGAGTCGTGTGCGGCGACAAATGGAAAAAAGTCAACGCGAATATTATTTACATGAACAAATGAAAGCCATTCAAAAAGAAATTGGGGATTTGAATGAAGAAGGTAATGAACTTGAACAGTTAGAAAAAGCGATTGAAGATGCAGGAATGTCTAAAGAAGCTAAAAATAAAGCATTATCTGAATTGCGTAAATTACAAATGATGCCAGTTATGTCCGCTGAAGCAACTGTTATACGTAATTATCTTGATTGGATGTTAAATGTACCATGGAAACATAAAAATAAAATTCAATTTGATTTAGAGAAATCCGAAAATGTTCTAGATAAAGATCATTATGGCTTAGAAAAAGTCAAAGAACGTATTATAGAATATCTTGCAGTACAACAGCGTGTTAAAAAATTAAAAGGTCCAATTTTGTGTTTAGTTGGTCCTCCTGGCGTTGGTAAAACTTCTCTTGGACAATCAATAGCTAATGCAACTGGAAGACGATTTATTCGTATTGCATTAGGTGGTGTGCGTGACGAAGCTGAAATTCGCGGTCATCGGCGTACTTATATTGGTTCAATGCCTGGCAAAATTATTCAAAAATTATGTAAAATGAAAGTTAAAAATCCTTTAATTATGTTGGATGAAGTAGACAAAATGGCAATGGATTTTCGTGGAGATCCAGCTTCTGCACTATTAGAAGTTTTAGATCCAGAGCAAAATCATACTTTTAATGATCATTATTTAGAAGTTGATTATGATTTAAGTGATGTTATGTTTATTGCAACAGCAAATTCTTTAGAAATCCCGCTGCCATTATTAGATCGGATGGAGGTGATTCGTTTAGCTGGATATACTGAAGATGAAAAAATTAATATTGCTGTACGTTATTTAATTTCAAAACAATTGGGATTAAATGGATTAAATGATAGTGAAGTGCATATTAGTGAAGGCGCTATTAAAGACATTATTCGTTATTATACTCGCGAAGCTGGTGTGCGTAATTTAGATCGTGATATTGCAAAAATTTTTCGCAAAGTTGTGCGAGAGTTGCAGACTGATATAAAAAATAAGAAAAATAATAAAAAGATAAAACAAAAGTTGATTACTAGTGGTAATATTCATAAATATTTAGGTGTGCGTAAATTTAGTTTTGGCTTAGCTGAATCCAGTGATCTCATCGGTCAAGTTACTGGGTTAGCCTGGACTAGTGTTGGTGGTGAATTATTAACTATTGAAGCAGCTATGATGCCAGGTAAAGGGAAGGTCGAGCATACCGGACATCTTGGTGATGTGATGAAAGAATCTATTCATGCCGCTATGACTGTTGTGCGCAGTCATTCTAAAATTTTGAGATTGAGTGAGGATTTTTATGAAAAACATGATTTTCATGTGCATGTACCAGAAGGCGCTACCCCAAAAGATGGTCCCAGTGCTGGTATTGGTATGTGTACAGTGTTGATTTCTGTGGTGACGCAAATTCCAGTGCGTGCTGACGTTGCTATGACTGGAGAAATTACTTTGCGTGGGCAAGTATTACCTATTGGTGGGTTAAAAGAAAAATTATTAGCAGCACATCGTGGTGGTATTCGTTCCGTTATTATTCCAGAAGAGAATCAAAAAGATTTACAGGAAATTCCTGAAAATATATTGCAGAAATTGCAAATATATCCATGCAAGACTATAGATCAGGTCATAGCGTTGGCATTAATACATAATCCGTTATTGCCAGCAGTACAGGAATTGGTTAAGTAGATGTCAAAACCATTTTTGATTAAATTTAAAGCATACCTGCGTTTTTTAGGCTGTCATACAAATGTAACCGGAAATTTCTGATTATTGATAGATATTGGTTTACAACAGAGGGAATAATGTGTATATTCCAATATTGAATCTGATGGCTACTAGATTTTTGAAGTGTGTTTTAGATATTAGCTAATGGATTATATTTTCAGTTTTTTTGTTGTGTTTTATTCATAAATTAGATATAGTGCTTTTAAAACAAGGGATGAATAATAAATAGGGGGGAAAATGAATAAAAGTGAATTAGTAAATGTGTTAGCAAATGTTTCTGGCGTGACTAAAATAGTAGCAAGTCGCGTGTTGGATGCCTTTATGAACGCTGTCACTGATGCTTTAAAGCAAGGCGATCAAATTGTGTTGCCTGGATTTGGTTCATTTTCAATTGGAGAACGTGCAGCACGCAAAGGAAGAAATCCGCAGACTGGAGCTGAGATTGATATTAAAGCTTCAAAAGTTGCAAAGTTTAAAGCTGGTAAATCTTTAAAAGAAGCAGTACAGAATTAGAAATTATAAGGGGTTAACTTGTGATACTGGGTGCTTAGCTCAGCTGGGAGAGCATCGCCCTTACAAGGCGAGGGTCGTAGGTTCGATCCCTACAGCACCCACCAGAAATGGAGTAGTAGTTCAGTTGGTTAGAATACCGGCCTGTCACGCCGGGGGTCGCGGGTTCGAGTCCCGTCTACTCCGCCAGATAAACGCGCCTTTAATGGCGCGTTTTTTTATGTTAATAAGGAAGACCCGAATATGTTGCAAAAGCTGAATGAACGCATACAAGGAATGGTAGCTTGGATGGTCATTGTACTTATTGCTGTCACTTTTATTTTATTTGGTATTGATTATTACTTTCAAGCACGTCAAAACAATGACATTGCTGTAGTGGTGAATGATGATGTGATCACCAAACAAATGTATAATCTGAATTATCAACGTTTGCGTCAACAAAATAATATTGCAAAATCAAATGTTAAGA
>CAXNCW010000181.1:0-3115 GCA_964200955.1 Legionellaceae bacterium | reverse complement strand
TAAATTAACCGGTAAAGAATTACGTGATGATTGCATATGATGAAATTATTTGCTGTTTTTTGTAAAGAATGGACATTATTGTTCCGTGACAAAGTTGGGTTAATATTTCTATTTTTATTACCTATGTGTCTAGTGTTGTTTATCACTTTAACTAGTGGTGACGTTGGTGGCGATGTGCGTTCTATTAAGATTATGGTGTTAAATAATAGTGAACATAATCTCTTAGCACGAGCTTTGATTAAAGCTTTAAAAAAAGTTGATGATTTTAATATTGTGGTTAAACCAAAAGTAACTAATTCTAATCTACAACAGTCTAAAAATGCGATATTAAGTGGTGAATATCAAGCATTGTTAGTGATACCAAAAAAATTCTCTCATCAAACTTCCATACAATTACATCATGTTATGCAAAATAAAATAACCAGTATTCATCCAGCAACAATCGATTTGTTTTTTGATCCAGCAGTATCTAAAATTATACAAAATCAAATAGTTTCTGGCATGCAATTGATTTTAAAAATGTTTGAAATTAAATTTTGGCAAAATATAGTTTTACGTAATGAATCAACAGATAACATTGAGTTATTTTCTTTACATCAAGCTAGCCTTGCAACTGCAGGTCAGCAACATTTACAAATTAATGAGGTACAACAAAATGTCCCTGCTTGGGCTTTATTTGGGATGTTTTTTATTATTACACCTTTATCTGGTATTATTGTCAAGGAACGTCGTTTAGGAGTAATGTCACGTTTGAATTTGGCTCCAGTTAGTTTAGTTACGTTAGTATGGGGTAAGATTTTTGCTTTTGTGTGCATTAATTTATTACAATTAATATTGATGCTGGCTGTAGGCGTCTTGATTTTACCATGGTTTGGACTACCGGTATTAAATGTTACGGATCAGCCATTAGCAATTTTAGTAGTAGGATGTGCAGCATCATTAGCTGCGACTGGCTTTGGTATGTTAATTGGTTCCTTAGTACGCACTGCAGAGCAGGCTAATGTTATTGGACCATTTTTAATTGTGATTGCAGCCGCGGTTGGTGGTATTTTTGTGCCAATATATTTATTACCAGAGGCATTGCAAAAAATTGCAAATTTATCTCCAATGCATTGGGCATTACAAGCCTTTATTGATATTTTCGTACGTAATGCTAATATCACTTTATTATGGCAAGAAATTAGCAAATTATTATGTTTTGCAATTGTAACTATTGGAATAGTAACTTTGATATTTAATAAATCAAAAGAATAAATCAAGATCATAAATTAAAACATTTAAGGAGAAAGATATTGAATATTGATTCCGTTCATGATGATGCAATAGTATCTTTTGATTCTGAATTATTAATTTTAGTTAATGATCAAGATGAAGAAATTGGTTATAAAGACAAGCTTGGCTGTCATTTAGACAATGGGTTGTTACATCGAGCATTTTCTTTATTTATATTTAATGATGATGGACAATTATTGTTGCAACAACGTAGTAAAAATAAAAAATTATGGCCTTTATATTGGTCTAATAGTTGTTGTAGTCATCCGCGCCATGGCGAAGCTATGGATGTTGCTATTAATCGACGATTACAGCAAGAATTAGGTTTTACAGCGGTATTAAATTATGTGTATAAATTTAAATATCAAGTAAATTATTTAAATATTGGTGCAGAACATGAATTATGCTCAGTTTTTGTTGGCAAAAGTTCTGCACCTATAAAATCTAATGATAATGAAGTTGCCGGTTGGCGCTTTGTTGACTTAGACGAATTAAATAAAGAAATTGGCAATGCTTATATCACTCCATGGTTTAAATTAGAATGGCATAAATTAATGACAGAATATAGTCAAGACTTATGTAATTTATGTATCCCATTAGTTAAGATCAGATCCTAAATATGCCGTTAACATTAAATAAGGAAGCACTCGATGAGCATACCTATGATTCAGAAATATCGTGTTGCTAAATATTTATTTAGCAACAAAATTCGTGGTATTAAGCGTTATCCTTTGGTCTTAATGTTAGAACCATTATTTCAATGTAATTTAGCGTGCGCTGGTTGTGGTAAAATAGACTATGTAGATGATATTTTACGTAAACGTTTGTCTGTAAGCCAGGCTTTAGCTGCTGTTGATGAATGTGATGCCCCTATGGTATCAATTCCTGGTGGTGAACCATTAATTCATAAAGACATGGCAACAATTGTTAAAGGTATTATTGCACGTCAAAAATTTGTTTATCTATGTACTAATGCTTTGTTATTAGAAAAAAAGATTCATGAATATACACCATCACCATATTTGATTTTTTCGATTCATTTAGATGGTAATAAAGAACGGCATGATCATTCAGTCTGTCGGGAAGGTGTATTTGATATTGTGATTAAAGCAATTAAATTACTAAAAAGTAAAGGTTTTCGCACTAACATTAATTGCACCTTATTTCAAGGAGAGAATCCAAAAGAAGTTGCTGATTTTTTTAATTATGTAACTAACTTAGGTATTGATGGTATTACGATTTCTCCGGGATTTAGTTATGAACGAGCCCCAAGACAAGATTTATTTTTACCACGGACACAAACTAAACAATTATTTCGTGATATTTTTAAATTACAACCGCAGTCTAAACAATGGCCAATTAGTCAATCTAAGTTATTTATAGATTTTTTAACTGGTAATCAAACATATGAATGTACTCCGTGGAGTAATCCTACATATAATATCTTTGGTTGGCAACGTCCTTGTTATTTATTAGTAGATGAAGGCTATGCACCGACATTTAAATCATTGATGGAAGATACTAACTGGAGTCAATATGGCACTGGTCGTAATCCAAAATGTGATAATTGTATGGCGCATTGTGGTTATGAAGGTACAGCGATTAATGATACGGTGGCCAATCCTCTGAAAGCTTTGAAAGTATTAATTACTGGTTCGAAAACTGATGGTCCAATGGCACCAGAACTACCAATTACTTATGATAATAGCATATGACTTATTCAATAAAGACATTAATTAACAATAAAAGATCACAGCAATTTGAGTTATATGATAAATATTTGAATCATCAATTACTGAGTGTTTTAAAAACTTTGGGATTTGCTAAAAAATATGTACGTGCA
>CAXNCW010000180.1:0-3127 GCA_964200955.1 Legionellaceae bacterium | reverse complement strand
TTGCTGCTAGCGCTTGCAGGTATTGCGATTGGTGCGGGGTTGTTGAAACCAAATATTTCATCATTATTAGGTAATCAATATGCAATAGGCTCTAACAAAAAAGAGCAAGGTTTTACAATTTTCTATATGGGTATTAATTCCGGGATAATTTGTGCGACAATTATACCAAATCAAATTAATCATTATTTTGGTTGGACTTTATCGTTTGCTAGTGCTGCTTTAGGTATGGCAATTGCATTTGCGACGTTTTATATTGGCGTTAAAAAATATAAAATTCTTGATTATCATGAAGTGACTTATTCATTCGGTGTTTTTATAAAAACTGCAATTGTTACTGGGGCTTTATGGATAATATTTTATGCAGTGTTAAATCATGCTGATTTTGCCAATATATTATTTATTCTGGTTACAATACTTGCTAGCAGTTATATTGTTTACATAGCACGACGTGAAACCAAACAGCAAGCAAAACAAACAATAATTCTTGGATTATTATGTATCATCTCAGTAATGTTTTGGTCATTTTATTTTCAAATGTTTACTTCATTAACTTTATTTTTGTTACGTGTTGTACAGCCAACTTTTTGCGGCATCCACTTTCCACCACCATATTATTTGGCTATTCAAAGTATTGGCGTCTTAGTGTTTGGGTATTTTTTTTCAAAAACGAAAACTATAGTGTCACATAATACTTTGAGTATTAGTCGTAAATTTTTATTGGCGATGTTGTGTTTGTTAATTTCTTATGGCTTAATTGTATTAATTACACATATTGATCACAGTAATAGATTATTATCACCGTTGTATTTTATTCCTGTTTATTTATTTATTTCTCTTGGTGAATTATTATTATCACCGGTTGGCTTATCAGCGGTTACAACTTTAGCCTGTAAATATAAAGTTAGTACGATGATGGGTATCTTTTTTGTATCTCTAGGTATCGGCGGATTTTTATCCGGTAAATTGGCCGCAATTACGGCAATAGATGTCACCAATATGACCGTTGCACAATTAAAAATCTATTATGCAACAGGATTTCAGCAATTATTATTGATTTTATTAGTAATCACTGCTATTTCCGTAATATTGCATTTTATAATTAAAAAACTTTTAGAATCTGATGTATGAAAAGATTCAAATTATTTCTTGGCTATCAATTGCAAAAATTTTGCGATCTTGTAAACGTAACGCAGTTAATTCCCCCCCCCAATAGCAACCGGTATCTAAAGCATAAATACCAGGCACTGGACAACGTCCTTGTAAGGCAGACCAATGTCCGAACACAATATCAACTGAAATGAATTTTCGTTCGGGAACTAAGAACCAAGGAGTCATCTCTGCTGTGGACTGAGTTATAGTTCCTTTATATGTGAAAATTAAACGTTGTTGTTTGTCGACAAAACGCATGCGAGTAAAATAATTGGTGATGACACGTAATCTATCAAAACCTAATAAATTATCATGCCATTGATTTGGCTCATCTCCATACATAGTAGCTAAATATTGTTGAAAACCTTCTCCATGCAGGCTATCTTCTACTTCATGCGCATATTTTTGGGCTGTTATTAAATCCCACATTGGTGGCATTCCTGCATGAGACATTACTACATTAAATTCTGTAGAAATATATAATATATATTGTTGACGTAACCAATGCCCTAATTCTTCGACATCATCAGCAGTTAAAACTTCACTTAGTGTGTCATGTAATTGTTCATTTGAAGGCGCGAAGATTTTTTTCAATAAATATAAGTCATGATTGCCTAAAGTAATTTTGGGCTTGATGGTTAATGTGCGTAAAAAACGCAAGACTTGTAATGACTGCTCGCCACGATTGACTAAATCACCAACGAACCATAAACAATCATTATTATCATCAAATTTTATATAATCTAATAAATGTAATAAACTATTATAACAACCCTGAACATCACCAATCACATAATCAGACATTATTTCTTAACCAATTTGTGGTGGTGGCTGCTTTCGTTTGCCATTCACCTTTTGCTGATAAATATTTTACAGGTTGTTGTTGAATAAATTCAATCACTGAAATCGTATTATTGTTATGTAAAGTTACTTGCTCTGGTAAAATAATTGCTGCATTAGTATGATTAATAATAATATTTTTTTTATCAAGCTCTATTCCCGGTATATTTAAAGATAATAAACCACTTTGTACTGCCACCCAGGATTTAAATCCTGGGTGGCTTTTGACGAATAATTTAAATACTTCAGAGGATAATAATAAACCATTGGGCATGACTAATAATAAAGATTGATTAATACCAAGTTTTTTATCATCAATTTGTTTAATTAACCATAATAAGAATTCACTACCAATACGTTTTTCTAAGATATCGATTGATTCTGCCTGACCACCAATAAACCCTTTGACACGTTGTACATTACCTTCATGTTCTGGTGGTATATTAATGTCTACAAATTGTTGTATACATTCGCGTAATAGCAACGTATTTGCGCGTATTAATAATGCACCAAGAACACCGGCGGCATAGTAATCTTCATGCAATAATGCTAACCACATATTCAATACTGGTTGATTCGAGCTAATCCATGCTAAACCTTCGATAGGCATCAATAGTCTTGCAATTAATAAATTTAGACGCTGACGAAAATCGATGTCGGCTTCTTTTGTAAACGTATAATTATAATAGTCACCATGCATATTATCTAATAATGGGTCCCAAATATATAAAAATTGCCCAATTTTATTGTACACATTCACTGTGTAATCGATTTTTAATTTACCCATTCCCTGTAATAATACAGCGGTGCAAAAAGCATATTGCCATAATTTTTGTTCCTTTGAATATTCTCCGTGATCATGAATGACAAAGTTTTGAAATAATTTCATAGATATTGCTGTACGTTGTAAGATACAGTCTAATAAACCACCAAGATAATTGTAATAATTATTGAAAGAATCTGGTAACAATTGACAGTGCGTAGTTAAATTATGTATGACTGGCAAATAAAATTTTTGAAACTCTTCGGTGTCAATTACCATTTCTTTTTCGACTTCTTGTAGTGCATTATTACGTTTTGTATTAATTAATAATTTATCGACATCTTGAATTCTATTGAAATCACGTAAAATACGATT
>CAXNCW010000179.1:0-3134 GCA_964200955.1 Legionellaceae bacterium | reverse complement strand
TCAATAATCCAGACCTACTAAAACAGGCATTAACACATCGCAGTTTTAGTCAAAAACATAACGAACGTTTTGAATTTCTTGGGGATGCAATTTTAGATTGTGTGATTGCAAATAAATTATTTCATTTATTACCTGACTATAGCGAAGGTGAACTCAGTAGATTACGTGCTTATTTAGTCAGAGAACATAGTTTATATAAAATTGCTTTAACTATTAATCTTGGCGATTTCATTTATCTTGGTGGCGGTGAATTAAAAGCTGGTGGTTCACAAAGAGCTTCTCTGTTAGCTGATACTTTAGAAGCAGTGATAGCCGCAGTATTTTTAGATTGCGGTTTCGCTGCCGCGACAAAAGTAATTCATAAATTATTTGCGCATTTGTTGCAACCGAGTCTTTTACATAACAATTTTAAAGATGCAAAAAGCACATTACAAGAATATTTACAATCACAACAACTGGCATTACCGCAATATCAACTCATTAAAACTTCTGGCGAAGAACATGAGAAAATATTTCATATATCTTGTAATATCAATAACCATGTGACTTATGGTTCTGGCTCAACAATGCGCGTAGCAGAGCAAAATGCAGCAAAACAATTGTTAACATTATTAACACAGAAGAAATTTTAATTTTAATGAAAATTATTACATAATATTGATTACTATAATTATGATTATTGTTTATAATCGCATACTATAGGTGGATGTTTATTATTAAATATCTTTTAACAACAATTGATTCATCATCTAGGAGTGGTTATGAGTTTCTTTATCGCTGATGCATTTGCAGAAGCCGCACCAACAATATTAAATACAAGTGTAGCACAACATGATGGTACATTTTCTATGATCATGGTTGCTGCAATTTTTGTACTATTTTATTTTATGTTAATTCGTCCGCAAAATAAGCGTGCTAAAGAACATAAAGCTCTCATCGAACAATTAAAAACTAACGATGAAATTATTACTTCTGGTGGTTTTGCAGGTAAAATCATTGAAATAAAAGATAAATTTCTCAAAATTGGTCTAGCAGATAATGTTGAGGTTTATATACAACGATCAGCTATTAGTTCAGTTCTCCCAAAAGGCACAATTAAAACTATTTGAAGTAACGGGTCTCATTCATGATTGCTATAAAACCATTTTGGAAAAACAGTATATTGTTCCTAATAACTATATTAGGAACAATATACTCAATACCTAATTTGTATAGCGAAAAACCCGCTATACAAATTGCATTTAATGTACCAAGCAATATTCAACAATTACAACAGCAAATCATTACTTTATTACAAAAAAATCATGCGCATTACCATGGAATACGCCGAACATCATCCAATCAAATAGAAATCTTATTTGATTCCACAGATTTGCAATTATATGCTAAAGATTTAATTAAAAACCATTTCAATAATAATAATTATACTATTGCCTTAAATCTTGTTGCCACCATTCCTAATTGGTTAAATAAAATTGGTGCTGTACCTATGAAACAAGGCTTAGATTTACGTGGAGGTATTCATTTTTTATTGGAAGTAGACGTTAATAGTGTCATCAATCGTTATTACGAAGGTTTAATGAAGAATATTAGTCATACTTTAAGAGAAGCTACTATACGCTATGTAAAAATTTATTATAAAAATAATCAAGGCATTCTGTTAAGTTTTAAAAACCAACAAATAATGCATGAGGCAATCAATGAAATTAAAAACAATGATTACGCTCAAATAAACATCAAATTACAAAAAAATAACACCTTATTACTGGTTCTAAGTAAGAAAAACTTAAATAATATTAGAAAAAACACCTTAGAACAAACTATTAGCATTTTACGTAACCGTACCAATGAATTAGGTATTGGTGAGGCTATAGTACAACAACAAGGAGCAACTCGTGTCGCCGTCGATTTACCTGGGATTCAGGACGCAGCTAGAGCTAAACAAATTCTTGGTGGTACAGCAACATTAGAATTTCATTTAGTTGATCAAGAGCAAGATCCTGTAATTGCTCAAAACACAGGAACTGTACAATTAAATAGCAAGCTATACACAATTAACGGTCAACCAATATTATTAAAACGCTTAGTGGTTTTAAGTGGCGACGCCATTACTAGTGCTATGTCTAGTTTTGATCAACAAACTGGATCAGCGTCGGTACAAATTCAATTAGGTGGCGGGGGTGAGTCTTTATTTAATCAAATTACACGCGATAATATCGGTAAACGTATGGCAATTGTTTTTGTAGAGAATAAAACTATTGTACAAAAAATTAATGACCAAGATCAAATAGTAACTCATCGTGAAGAGCGTGTAATTAGCGCCCCTACTATACAAAATGCCCTAGGAAATAATTTTCAAATTACTGGATTATCTAATAATAAAGAAGCCAGTGATTTAGCTTTATTATTGCGCGCAGGAGCTCTACCAGCAACAATTTATCCTATTGAAGAACGTACAGTTGGTCCCTCTTTAGGTAAAGAAAACATTCACAGAGGTTTAATATCTCTTGAAGTTGGTATGGGATTGATACTAATTTTAATGCCAATTTATTACCGTTTTTTTGGTATGGTTGCCAATATTGGTTTATTTTTAAACCTAATTTTATTAAGCGCTTTATTATCATTAATGGGAGCAACATTGACTTTGCCGGGTATTGCCGGATTTGTATTAACTATTGGTATGGCTGTTGATGCTAATGTATTAATTTATGAACGTATTCGTGAAGAATTACGTAATAATATTGCACCACGCACAGCTTTAACTGTTGGTTATGATAAAGCTTTTACTACTATTTTAGATGCCAACATCACCACATTAATTGTGGGTATTATATTATTTGCTATAGGAACGGGCCCCATCAAAGGTTTTGCAATAATTTTATGTTTAGGATTAATTACCTCAATGCTCACTAGCGTCACTTACACACGTGCAATGATTAATTGGTATTATCGTAAGGACAATAATAAAAAATTATCAATCGGCATTTAGGAACTGTAAAGAAATAACTTGAATATTTTTATGAGTCTTTTGTTTGAACGCAGTGAGTTTGACACATGAAAATATTCAAGTTATTTTTTTACAGTTCCTTAGCTGAATATCGTTGGTCGATAGCCAAGATGCTATTTGTTCGCAA
>CAXNCW010000178.1:0-3141 GCA_964200955.1 Legionellaceae bacterium | reverse complement strand
CACCAGCAAAAGGCTCATCTAACAACATAAATAATGGCTCCATTGCTAATGCACGCGCAATTTCAACACGACGACGCTCTCCACCAGATAAACTTAAACCTAAACTAGTACGTAAATGTGTAATATGAAATTCTTCCATCAAAAATTCTAGTTTATTTAATTGTTCTACAGGAGTTAAATCTTTACGTAATTGCAAAATAGCAAGAATATTATCAGCAACATTAAGTTTACGAAAAATTGAGGCTTCTTGAGGTAAGTAACCAATTCCACGACGGGCACGTTTATGCATTGGTTCTTTAGTAACATCGGTCATACCAAATAAAATTTGTCCAGCATCGCATGCTTGCGATCCTACTATCATATAAAAACAAGTAGTTTTTCCAGCACCATTTGGTCCCAATAAACCAACACATTCACCACGATTAATAATTAAATCAATACCATTGACTACAGCACGTTCTTTAAAAGATTTATGTAAATTAATAACCTTAAGTGCATTAATATTATGCATCATGATTCCTATCAATCTCAAAAATAAGGTTCGGACACAATTTTAAATTATATTTTATTATACAACAGATTTTTTATTAGAATAGAAAATTAATTTTTCCGTATGCATAATATTATTAATTTTACCAACTAATTTTTTTTGTGTTACTACAACATTATTATGAAAAATAATTTGTTCAAAACCATATAAGGTATTAGCATAATTTGCGCTAATTTTCCAATTAGATTGATCTTTATTTAATACGATAACGCGCGGTAATTGTAAATAATAACTATTATTTTTTGGCACACGTTGCAATTGCGGTGTATATAACTTATGAACAATATTACCATATATATCAAATTTACGCACACTTAAATTTAATACAACAGTGTCAACAATATTTTCTAATTTTATGGCATCCCATGTATTAATTATTGAATTTTTTGCCATATAAAAACTCAAAACCGTTAATAAAATTAATGTACAAAATAACCAAATAGCTTGTTTAACAGCATTCATGATAATAAATATTTTTTAAGAGCTGCATCAGCTAACCCTTGAGTAGTTAAAATTAAATCACAAACTTCCCTAACTGCACCACTACCTCCAGATTTTTGCGTAATAAAAATCGCATGATCTTTGACAATTTGTACTGCATTTGCCACAGCAACACCAAAACCTACTTGTTTTATAATAGCTAAATCAGGCAAATCATCACCAATATAAGCGCATTGTTCATTAGTAACAGATAATTGCGTTTTTAGATCATGAAATGCATGATGTTTATCAACTTGTCCCGTAAAATAATGTATAATTCCTAATTGTTGCATACGATGTTTAATTACATCGCTAGTTGCAGTAGTAATCACTGCAACATGAATACCTGCAGCTTTTAAAAAAATCAAGCCCATACCATCATGAACATGAAAGGCTTTTAATTCATTACCAAAATTATCTAAATATAAAGAGCCGTCAGTTAATACACCATCAATATCACAAATGACACACTTAATATTTTGAATTTTCTTTAATAATAAATCATTCATAATTGTCCTCTAAGGAACTTAGGAATTGTAAGGAAATAACTTATTTTGAGCACATTTCTAATTTAATACTTTTAATAAATCATGTAAATGCACAACAGCAATAGGATGCAAAACATCATCAACTACGATTAATGCAGTAATATTATATTTTTGCATTAAAGATAATCCTTCAGTAACTAAAGTTCCAGAATGAATTGTTTTGCAATTATGTGTCATTACATCATAAACTTGTATTTTTTTAAAATCATCATAATTAGTTAATGTACGCCTAATATCACCATCTGTATAAATACCACTTAAATATCCTGATGAATTTACTACACAAGTCATACCTAATCTTTTTTTAGTAACTTCAATAATCGCATCGCGAACAAAAGTTTGTTCACTCACTATTGGTAAATTCTCGCCAGTATGCCATAGATCATCAACACATAACAATAAACGTTTGCCTAGCATACCTCCGGGATGTGAATAAGCAAAATCATTTTCATTAAAACCCTTCATCTGCAACAACGAAATAGCTAAAGCATCACCCATAACTAATGCTACAGTCGTGCTTGTAGTTGGTGCTAATCCTAATGGGCACGCTTCTTGTTGTATACTAACATCTAGATTAACATCAGCATATTTCGCTAATATTGAATTAAGATTACCAGTTACAGCAATTAATGGTATCTGTAGTCGTCTAATTAATGGTAGAATTGTATTTATTTCATCGGTATTGCCTGAATTAGAAATAATAATGATTACATCTTGTGGTGTAATCATACCAAAATCACCGTGAACAGCGTCAGCTAAATGCATAAAAAATGCCGGCGTCCCAGTACTAGAAAAAGTAGCAGCAATTTTACTCGCAATATGCCCTGATTTTCCCAAGCCTGTTACTGCAACACGCCCACAACATTGTGATAATAACTGACATGCGCGTTCAAAATTTGCATCAATACGCTGCGTTAATTTAGTTACTGCCTGTGCTTCAATTTCTATAACGGTTAAACCGAATTGACATACGTTCATTTTAAATAAGCCTATTCACACTTAGACACACTCGCATACTACACCAATATATTATCATAATATCACATGTTTTGCACTGCTGTAATTTAGGTCGAATTTATTATCTTCGTCAATTAATGATTGCAATTTTAACCAGGTAGAATTGATAGTATGATTAATTTTAATTTGAGTCATGCCTAAAAAAATTAAAAGACTGACAATAATTATCGAGGAAATTAAAATTTCAATAAATACAAATCCCTTCATATTTTATATAATATTTAAATTTTTACCAATTTTTGCAAATGCAGCAATTGCACAATCTAATTGAGTGGTCTCATGAGCTGCAGATATTTGGATACGAATTCGCGCTTTACCAATAGGTACCACCGGGTACGAAAATCCTATTACATAAATCCCTTCATTCAATAATAATTGCGCTACCTGCATAGCTAATTTCGCATCACCTAACATAACAGGAATAATAGGATGCTCGCCAGCAATTAAAGTAAACCCCAGATCAGATAATCCTTGACGAAAATATTGAGTACTGTGTCTCAATTTACTTAATAAATGATCATGATGGTCATTAAAATAATCTATCAC
>CAXNCW010000177.1:0-3151 GCA_964200955.1 Legionellaceae bacterium | reverse complement strand
AATTTTATAACGTTTTAAAAACATCATGTTCAATACTCCTCGAGTGTTTTAATGTTTTGGATATGCTTGTGTTATAAATAAACATAATATATATGTTATTATAGCTGTGAAACCAATTATAGTGATATGTAATAATCTCTCCCACCATGGCCAATTGAGCCATGTATTGATTGGCCATGATATAAAATATAAAGTAATTATTAAAATAATATTAGTAATGAATAATTTTATAAAAAATTTACTCCAATTTTTCCAATTTATTGCAAAATGGTTGCGTCTATATAATATTGCCCATAAAATAATAACGTTGATCCATGATGAAATTGATGTTGATAAAGCTAATCCTACATGCGCTAATGGACGAATTAAGATTAAGCTTAACATAATGTTGCTTATTAGTGTAATGATAGAAATTTTTACTGGTGTTTTTATATCTTTTTGTGCATAAAACGCTGCAGATAAAATTTTTGCTAACATAAATGCCTGTAACCCGATACCATAAGCGATAACACATTTTTTAATCATTATTACATCATGCACAGTAAATTTACCATACTTAAATAAGCTAATAATCATAGGTTCAGCTAATACCAACATAGTGATTGACGCCGGGATACCAATAATTAAATTCCAACGAAGGCCCCATTCTAAAGCCGATAAAAAATTATTCTTAGATTGTATCGCGTGCTGTCTAGATAAATGCGGTAGTAGTACTGTGGTGAGGGCGACACCAAAAATTCCTAAGGGAAAGTAAGTTAAGCGTTCAGCATAATATAACCAACTAATACTGCCTATGACTAAAAATGATGCCAAAATTGTATTTAATAATATACTGATTTGTCCTACTGAAGCACCAAATAATGCTGGCACGATTGATTTTAATACTGCTTTGACACCGTTATCATGTAAATTAAACTTGGGCATTACGAGTAATTGCGTGCGATATAAAGTTACTAATTGCATAATTAATTGCGCAAATCCAGCAATTAAAACACCTAATGCTTGCGACATTATAGGTATATTAAAACAATGACTGAAAGATATTGCAGTGATAATTAAACAAATATTTAGTAACGTTGGTGTAAATGCTGGAATACCAAATTTCCCATAATTATTTAAAATTGATCCAGCAAAAGCTGTTAGTGAGATTAACATAATGTATGGAAAAGTAATGCGTAGCATCGTTGTGGCTAAATTGAAACGATAGAGATCTAATCCTGGTGAAAATAAAGTTATTAAATCTTGTGCTCGATAAATACCAATTACGGTAATAATTAATAAAAATGTTGCGAGTGTGCCTGCCATATTACTAATAAATGACATGATTTTTTTTTGAGGATGATTTTGTTGATAATCCGCTAGTATGGGCACAAAGGCTTGAGAAAAAGATCCTTCAGCAAATAAATTACGCATAAAATTGGGGATTTTAAAGGCAATATAAAAGGCATCAACAGCTGCAGTGACTCCAAAAATTTGTGCTGCGATTAAGTCACGCGCAAAACCAAAAACGCGTGAAATTAAAGTCATACAAGATACTAGTGACACTGATTTGAAAAAATTACTCATAATTAGCTTATAACTCTAAAACTGCTATTCTAATATAAGTCATTATCTCTGTACATGTTATTGTTGGGTCAATGCCAAACCTAAATTTAAAATTTCATGCCGCTGGAATAATTATCTCTTTCGTTGTTTTTATTTGCAATATTTTCGTCTTTATTATCTAGAATATTTGCAGAAACTTTAATATCTGCACTAAGTTTTTCCAATAGATCTATGGCTGTTTTTAGCAGTGGATTATCATTAAACTTGTGTAAAATTTTTATTTGTTGAATTTGTTTTTGAAGCTTGAGTTCTAGCTCATTCAAGTTAGCATTCAAGTTAGCATTTTCAAAAACATTAGTGGGCGTAAACATTGGTAACTCCTGTGTATTTATTACTACTATATATTTAGTTTATCAAGAGAAGCTTAAGATTAGCTTAAGGATTGATTGCTGTATGCAATAAATTTCAATATAATGTATATATTGCAAATAACTAGATGATTTCATGAATTTTGATGAGCTGATTCAATCTGCGGTAGATCAAAAAGCATCGGATGTGCATTTATCTTCTGGTAAGATACCAATGATGCGTATCAATGGTGTTTTGAATCAATGCGGGCATCAGATTGTAACTCATGATGATATAGTAATAATTATTAATCAATTATTAAGTGATAAACAGCAATGTTTATTTCAGAAATTTTTAACAATAGATTGTACTTATGATATTCAGGATGTTGCTCGGTTACGGATCAATTGTTTTCAACAGTTACATGGCATTAGCATTGTATGTCGTATATTGGCAGCGGTTATACCAACTTTAGATTCGTTAAAATTACCGCCAATTATTAAGAGTTTAACTAATTATAATAATGGATTGGTTTTAGTAACAGGCGCTACGGGTTCGGGAAAAAGCACAACACTTGCTGCGATGATTGATTTTATCAATTCTACAAATTGTTATCATATTATTACTATCGAGGATCCAATTGAATATATTTATCATAATCAAAAATGTTTAATTCATCAACGTGAGGTTGGTCGTGATGTTCCGAATTTTCATACAGCATTATGTGAAGCATTGCGCGCAGATCCTGATGTTATCTTGATCGGTGAATTACGTGATTTACCCAGTATGCGTTTAGCGTTAACTGCTGCTGAAACTGGGCATCTAGTCTTTGCTACATTGCATACTAATTCTGTTGTTAGTACGATTAGTCGTATAATTGATCTTTTCCCTGGAAATGAACAGCTACACATTAGATCAATATTATCTGAGTCTTTACAAGCTGTAATTACGCAGCAATTATTAATAAATATTAATAATGAACGTATCGCTGCTATGGAAATTATGTTATGTAATTTGGCAATTCGCAATTTAATTAGAGAAAACAAAATTTCACAGATGTATTCTATCATTCAAACTAGTCAAGCACAGGGTATGCAAACTTTGGATATGCACTTATTATCCATGTTAGATAATGGTCTTATTAGTTTTGAAGTGGCCTATAATGCCGCAATCAACAAAAAATTATTCTTTTTGTATGGCAATTAATTGTGTAATACCAGATTTTGCTAAAAATAGCATATCATTTAATTGTTCAACA
>CAXNCW010000176.1:0-3154 GCA_964200955.1 Legionellaceae bacterium | reverse complement strand
CATTAAAAGTCAAATCATTTGTGCCAGTGAGTGCTGATTTCAGCATCGCTAAATGGCAAAAACGACGTGATGCTGGTAGTAATCAAGGATTAATTCAAGCTTGTAAACCCAAGCTTGGAATGCGCATTATTGATGCCACAGCTGGATGGGGTCGTGATGCTGCCATTTTATCTTGTTTTGGAGCACAGGTTTTATTATTAGAGCGTAATCCTATTATGGGAGAACTGTTAGCTAATGCTTTATTTAGACGCGATCCACGTGCACAAAAACATTTGTCATTAACGTTATTAATTTGCGATGCATTAGAATATTTAACCACACTAGCAGCAGATAATTATCCTGATTTAATTTATCTTGACCCAATGCATCCACAACGTCAAAAATCAGCATTAGTTAAAAAAGATTTACAAATATTACAACAATTAATTAGCATAAATAATGACGCAACAAAATTGTTACAATTAGCACTTACCAAAACCCGACATAGTGTCGTGATTAAATGGGCACGTTATGCAGATGCATTACTAAAGCCATCTCGAACTATTTTTACCAAAACACTAAGATTCGATATTTATTATGTTTAAAGGCATATCGTTACCCATAAGTTTATTGATTATTTAGTTGATTATTAATGAATGATGCTATAGAAAATGGGGCGGATATAGAAATAAAACCATTGATCTTAAAGATAAACGATTAAAAAAACGCTGCTGTCGTCATGCAAAGCATGGTCAGATACAAAAGCTGCTTATCGTTTTTGTGATAATATAAAAGTTTCTGAAGCAGAAATTTTACATGCGCATTTTAATGCGACTGCAGAAAAAATTAAACAAGAAAAAATTATATTATTTCCACAAGATACAGCGGAAATCGATCTAACTAGTAAAAACATACAACAAATTTGGGGCATATAGGTCAACACGAAAAACGTAAAGGATTTTATTTGCATCCAACATTAGCTATAACACCAGAATAATGCTCATCTTTATAGGTGGTTTTATATACGGATGAATTTAATAATGAGCCTTCTTCGAATATATCAATTAAGAATCGAAGCATTGGTTTTATGATTGTCATGGTCACTATTTTTGCAGCAATTCTCGCTCAAATTAAATAATTCTTACTTCAGCTCCGTCTTTGCTTCACGCTACGCGTGCGCAACGACGAACTCTGAGAATTTTATGATCTCCATATTTTGCGAATAGTTTACGAAATTTTTATTTAAAATGCACTTAAAATCTTTTATTTAGATGTACCTGCTGAAGTAAGAATTATTTAATTTGAGCTGGAATTGCTGTTAAATTTGCATAAATTTTAACATTTTCTTGTTATAGTCAATTCAATTAATAATTGTATTATACTAGAACAATTAGTAATTTACAACAAGTTTATTCACCACTTCATGGCGATTGTTAACAATTAATACTATAAATTCTCCTTATAATCATTTAAGATAATAACTAAAATGAATCTTTTGATAAAATGGCTAACAACTACATGACTAATCTCAATAATTTTGAAAAATCATTACATGAACTTAAAGATCTTGTGCAACAACTAGAACATGATGAATTATCATTAGAAACATCAATCAAAAAATTCGCTAAAGGCATGGGTGTTGCAAAAAAATGTCAAGAACTATTAAATCATGCTGAGCAACAAATCATAACATTAACTGTTAATACAGATATTGATAATGACAAACCTTGATCCAATTACATATTATTTACAGCGTCACGAACAATATTTACACCAAATAATTGACGCGCAAGACATACCATCCACTCATTTAAAAAATGCCATTTTTTATGTATTATTTCCAAGTGGCAAACGTATCCGTCCAATATTAGTATATTTATGCGGTGAAATGTTAAATATTGATCTCAATGTCTTAGATATAATTGCCGCATCAATTGAATTAACCCATTGCTATTCATTGGTTCATGATGATTTACCAAGTATGGATAATGATGATATGCGTCGTGGTCGTGCTAGTTGCCATCGCGCTTTCGATGAAGCTACCGCAATTTTAGTTGGCGATGGCTTACAATCACTGGCAATAGAAATTTTATTAAAATATCTACCACAATATATCCCAGCACAACAAATCATTGCTATAACTATAGAATTAGTCAAAGCTAGCGGCACTTCAGGAATGGTTAGTGGTCAATGCCTAGATTTGTATGAACTTATGAAACCTAATTTAAATACAGAAAAATTATGTCAAATTCATAATTTAAAAACAGGGAAATTATTGATTGCCTGTATTAACATGGTACTTGTTGTCAGCCAAACATCTGTGGAAATTAAACAATCTTTATATAACTACGCTGATAATTTAGGATTGGTATTTCAAATGCAAGATGATTATCTTGATAAATATGCCGATATTAATCTGTTAGGTAAAGGACGTGCATCTGATCAACAAAATGGCAAAGCCACATTTGCACATTATTATTCTAAAAATGAACTAGCAACAATGATTAAAGATCACTACCAATGCGCAATCATGCACTTAAAAAACTTCACTAATATTAATGCCGTCAATTTAATCAATTTAACCCATACATTACAAAAACGCAGTGATTAATTGCCGTAATATTAAAGATTTAGATTGGTTTTATTAATACTGTCTTCGATGTTATTGATTTTTATTACGCTATCTAGCAGTATTATAGTATCACATACGCTTTAATGTTGCAATACCAAGTAACTCTAAACCAAATTTTAATATCCGTGCTGTAAGGCTTGCAAGCTGCAATCTACTGAATTTTAATTGCTGATCCTCTTGAGATAAAATTTGACATTCTTCATAAAACGACGCAAAGACTCCAGCCAATTCATATAAATATGCACATAATAAATGTGGAGAAGTTTTTAAGATGACAGTATCAATAATTTCAGGAAACAATATAATTTTTTTCACTAAAGCAATATCATAGGCACTTTGTAAAAGTATAGGTCCATTTAATGATTCTGGTGTAATTGCCGCTTTTTGAAATAAACTATAGATACGGGTATAAGCATACAGCAAATATGGTGCAGTATTACCTTCAAAACTTAACATACTATCCCAATCAAAGACATAATCACTAGTTCTATTTTTAGATAAATCAGCATATTTTATTGCAGCAATCCCTAATATTTTAGCCAT
>CAXNCW010000175.1:0-3157 GCA_964200955.1 Legionellaceae bacterium | reverse complement strand
CCGCGACTGGTTTTTTTTGATAACGGAATCAAAATATTTGGTTTTTTTAATGCAAGAATTTCATATAAAGAATTAGCTCCGGCGCGCGAAATCACTAAATCACAAGCAGCAAAAAAATCACCTAATTCTTGATGCGCATATTCAATTTGATAATATTCAGGAATATTTTGTAAAGTTTTGTCATAATTATTAGCACCACAAATATGTAAAACTTGAAAATGCCGAGCAATACCGGTTAAATTTTCGCGAATGATATGATTGATAATAGTAGATCCTTGGCTACCTCCTAGTACTAATAAGCATGGTTTGATAGTATTAAATCCACATAATTTTAGTCCATCTAATTTATTGCCAGTTAATAAATTTTTACGAATCGGTGTTCCTGTAGGGATTATTTTATTTTTATTTCTCATGGTTTGAATATTCATTGCTAATGGTACACAAATTACAGTGGCGCAAGGAAAACTCATACGATTAGCTAAGCCTGGGGTTAAATCTGATTCATGAACAATAATGGGGATTTTTAATAACCAACCGCTGAACACTACAGGAAAGGCAACAAAACCGCCTTTAGAAAAAATAATATTAATTTTTAATTTTTTTAATAACCAAAAAGCTTGCCATATGCCTTGAATAATATTGTAAATATCTAAAAAATTTTGCCAACTAAAATAACGACGAAATTTACCGGTGTTAATGCCGTAATACTTAATATTGACTGCTTCAATTAATTGTTTTTCAATGCCATCAAGTGAACCAATATAAAAAATTTGCCATTTTGATGATTTTAATTCATCAATAAGTGCCAAATTAGGGGTCACATGACCGGCGGTACCACCGCCAGTAAAGACTATATTAAATGTCATCATATTCTTTATAATACTTTTTTAATTAATAACGTCAAATCAATTGGTTGCAGTGATTTAGTTAATTCACCAATGGAAATAAAATCCACACCAGTTGCAGCAATGGCTTTAATTGTCTCAATATTAATACCACCTGAAGCTTCTAATGGGCAATAAAAATTGGCGGTATTTCTTATAGCGATAGCTTGTTGCAATAAATCTAAATTAAAATTATCTAATAAAATTCTATCGGGTTTAGACTCTAGAGCTTCAGATAATTCAGTTAGTGTTTCTACTTCAATTTCTAAAAATACATGTGGTTGCGCAATTCTTGCAGCAGTGATTGCTTTGCTAATAGAACCATAAGTTTTAATATGATTTTCTTTCAATAAGTAAGCATCGTATAAACCGAAACGATGATTATAGCCACCAGCACAAGCGACAGCATATTTTTGCGCTTTGCGTAATTTTGGTAAGGTTTTACGTGTATCTAATAATTTTGTTGAGATTCCTTGTAAAGCTTGTACATAATTATAAGTTTTGGTTGCGGTACCGGATAATGTTTGTAAAAAATTTAATGCTGTACGTTCTGCAGTTAATATATCTTGCGCTTTACCAGTTATTTGACATAGAATATGCGGTTTTTTTAACCATTCACCTTCGTTTACATACCAATTAATTTTAATAGTATTGTTGATTGTATGAAAAACAGCATCAATCCAAGGGCGTCCACAAACTAACATCGGTTCACGAGATGAGATTTCTGTAATGATAATTTTATCATTTGCTAATAAAGCACTGCTAATATCGCCAGTGCCAACATCTTCTTGTAATGCTGAAAGCACATCTATTAAAATTTCAAAATGTTGGATCATATATTAGATTCCAGAAAATAATAAAATTGGTTGTTTGTAATTTGGATCTTGTGCCATATTTAATTCATATCGTCATCTAAAGTTGCTAAAAATAAACTAGTTGTTAATACTGAATCGGGATTAAGGGATAAACTATCTATTTTCTCTTTTATTAACCATTGCGCAAAATCTTTATGATCAGATGGACCCTGACCGCAAATGCCAATATATTTATTTTCTCGTTTACAAGCAGTAATGGCCATATGTAATAATTTTTTAACAGCAGTATTGCGTTCATCAAATTGCTTTGCGACTAAAGCTGAGTCTCTATCAATGCCTAAAGTTAATTGGGTTAAGTCATTAGATCCAATAGAAAAGCCATCAAAATATTCTAAAAATTCTGTAGCTAATAAAGCATTGATTGGTAATTCACACATCATAATAATTCTTAAGCCATTAACACCGCGTTCTAATCCTTGATTTTTTAATGCGGCAATTACTAATCGTGCTTCTTCAAGAGTACGTACAAAAGGAATCATGATTTCAATATTATTTAATCCCATATCTTCACGAGCGCTCTTGAGTGCTTTACATTCCAAAGCAAAACATTGTTCAAAATCTTGTGAAATATAACGTGCAGCACCACGAAATCCTAGCATAGGATTTTCTTCATGTGGTTCAAAATGATGACCACCTAGTAAATTGGCATATTCATTAGATTTAAAATCAGATAATCGTACAATTACTGGTTTCGGGTAAAATGCGGCGGCAATAGTTGCAATACCTTCTTTAAGGCGCTCAATATAAAATTCAATTGGTGAATTATATGCAATAATTTTTTCATATATAATATTTTTTAATTTTGGATCAGTGAGTTTATCGTATTCTAATAAAGCTTTGGGATGAATACCGATATTATTAGAAATAATAAATTCTAAACGCGCTAAACCAACCCCGGAATTCGGTACAGATTGAAAAGTAAAAGCACGCTCAGGGTTACCAACATTGAGCATAATTTTCACTGGTAAATTAGGTATAGATGTCGTATCAAGTGGTATTTGTTCGTATGGTAATAGTCCTTGATAAACATATCCAGTATCACCTTCGGCACAACTGATAGTAATTAATGAATGCTCTTGAATTTTATGAGTGGCATCAATACAGCCAACAACTGCTGGGATCCCTAATTCACGTGCAATAATTGCCGCATGGCAAGTTCTGCCACCGCGATTGGTAACAATGGCTGCAGCTTTTTTCATGATTGGCTCCCAATCAGGATCGGTCATATCAGTAACCAAGACATCACCTTCATGAAACTTAGACATTTCATCTAAATCACCAATAATAATTGCTTGACCTTGGCCAATACGTTGACCAATGCTACGACCCTCAACTATAATTTTACCATGTGATTTTAAAACATAACGTTGTTGTAATTGATTATTTTTGCGACTTTTT
>CAXNCW010000174.1:0-3167 GCA_964200955.1 Legionellaceae bacterium | reverse complement strand
ATATAACGTTTTATTTTTTATCATAAAAAAGTTTTCACCAACACCTTCAGTGATAAAATCATTGCTATCTAAAAATAATGCTTCATGATAATGCGTGCCACGCAATTCTAAGGCTGCCAACATACTGTTAACATAGTTACCACATAATTTAGCATCGATAACAGTAGAGTCAGGATGAACACGAATATAACTACTAACTTTAACATCTACAAATTCATGCGACAAATATGCTCCCCACGGCCAGCATGCAATAGCTATATCTATAGGACTACCTTGTGGATTTATACCCATTTTACCGTAACCATAAAATATGATTGGTCTAATATATCCTGAATCAATTTTATTTTGTTGAACCACTTGTTTAATTGCAGCAATAATTTCATCTTTAGAATAATTTATCTGCATTTTTAGTATGCTAGCAGAATAAAATAATCGATCTACATGCTCTTCAAGACGAAAAATTGCAGGGCCACGAGAGGTTTTATAAAAACGTAATCCTTCAAAGGCGCCACCACCATAATGCAATGCATGCGATAACACATGCACTTGCGCATCTGCCCAAGGCACAAATTTTCCATTAAACCAAATAGTTTCAGTTACTTGCAACATCAATCCACCTCCATATACATTAATAAATCCCCTAACTTAATGGGGCTCGCAAAAAAATAATCTAGAAACAAATGCAAAATAACTTTTACAAGTTATTAAGGAACTGTGCATCCGTTCCCTACCATTTTTGCATTCGTGTCTAATCTTCACCGTAAAGATATTTAATAATATTTTTTGTTACTAATTTTACAGTTAATTTATCTGTATCAAAACTAATATCAGCTAATTCATCATAATAAGGAGCACGCTCATCACAAAGCATCTTTAAGCGCTCAGGTAAATCATTAGTTTGTAATAATGGTCGTCTAGTATCGCGTTTAGTGCGTTCATGCTGTTGTTGTAATGAAGTTTTCAAATAAATTACTGTTCCACGAGCAGCTAACAAATTACGATTTTCAGCTGTCATCACCACACCACCACCTGTCGCCAATACGATATTATTTTTTTGCGTTAATTCTTCAATAACTTTTTGTTCACGCTTGCGAAAACCATCTTCGCCTTCGATATCAAAAATCCAGGCAAGATCAGCACCAGCACGTTGTTCAACGACTTCATCTGAATCATAAAATAATAATTGCAATTCCCTTGCCAAAGTACGACCAATAGTACTTTTACCAGCCCCCATAGGGCCAATCAAAAAAATATTATATACTTTAACTATACTCATTTTTAATTTCAAACCCTATTTTAAAATCATTTAATTATTCACTATTATCCTCGGAGTAATGAAAATGAGCAACTCTTCATTTTTAATTCTATGCTGTTGTTGTCGAAACAACAATCCTATAAGTGGCAAATTGCCTAATAATGGTAATTTTACTATATTACTACTATAATCATGCCTATATATTCCACCTAATACTAATGTTTGTAAATTATCAATTAAGACATTAGTTTGAATAGATTTAGTAATGATTGCTGGAACGCCATTTATTATTCTTCCTGATGGAGTATCTTGATTAATCTCCAAATGCATTAATAATTTATTATCTGGAGTGATTTGCGGTGTTACTTTCAAGCTTAATACAGCTTTTTTAAACGCCACAGAAGTAGCGCCATTCGCATTAACCTCTTGATACGGGATTTCTTCACCAGATTCAATTATAGCCGTATGTTTATTAGTAGTCATTAATTTCGGATTAGCAACAATCTTTACTTTATTTTCATTTTCTAAAGCCGATAACTCTAAATCCAATAAAATTCCATGTTGCATTTTTGCAATCGCAATTCCTGGCACTGCAGCATGAGTCAATACGGAACCAAAATCAATATTTAAATGTTGTAGATTATTTGGTGATTTTAAAACAGAATCTATATTATTAAATTTTTTCATGCCAAATTTAATTCCTAACTCGGTAATGGCTTCTTTAGTCATATTGACAATACGTGCTTCAATTTGCACTTGTTTTGTCGGTGTGTCCAACTGTTTAATTAATTTTTTAATTCTAGTGACAGCTTTGTATGTATCATACACTAAGATAGCATTTAGACGTTTATCATAATTAACTACGCCATATTTTGATAAAAATACATGATTATTTTTGATCAAAGCCACAATATCTTTAGCATTAGCATAATTAATTGGCACTAATATAGTAGATAATTTTTCAAATTCACTAATAATTCTTTGTTCATTATGCGGAACAATTAATAAGATATTATTAATTTTTATTTTATCCAAACCATGAGTTTTTAAAATAATATCTAAAGCTTTCTGCCATGGAATATTATTAAAATGTACCGTGATATTACCGCGGACATTATCGCTGGCAACAATATTGCTATGTGTAATTTTTGCTAAAATTTGTAACACCGAACGAATTTTAATATTTTGAAAATTCAATGATATTAATTGTTGTGTATCATATGCATATGCAAAATAACCAGCACTAGAAATATAAATAATTATAATGCATACGTAACATAAGAGTCGATGGCATTTCATTATGCTATCTTAAGATTAATTACTGATGATGCATCATTATGCATCATCAATAATTTGACATAATTCTTATCAATACTTAACACACGCAATTGTCGACTCTGTAAGTAATCACCAACCTTTACCATGACGACGGTACCGTTTAAAAATTGTATTAAAGCCCATTGCATAACCTCTTGTTTAATCACCCCAACACAAACTAAATGTTTCGCCAAATTATTATTAATGACAGTGTCACTATGAAAAATATCACGTAATTGTCTCTTTATTGGCAGCAATATTTTTTGATTTAGCAATTTTAATTTGATAGCAATTGTCGCTACAGAACTCTGATAAATTTGCAAAATTAGCTGCATACGTAATAATTTGCTCTTTGATGACAGCTTTGTAATCATTAAATTTTTTATACCAATAACGTATTTTGATCTATAAAGAACATGTATAAAGTTTAATAAATTATTATACGAACCAATCACAACTATATTAAATGGTATTTCTATATACAATCCATGATTAATTTTCGGCTGTGGTGTGAGGTTTTGCATTTTTAAATTAAAATTATTACTGGCCATAGTAATTAACTGCAAGCTATCAAGAATATTAGTCGTCAAGATCT
>CAXNCW010000173.1:0-3189 GCA_964200955.1 Legionellaceae bacterium | reverse complement strand
CATTTAATAAAAACGCAGATAAATGAAAATCACTAAATTTAACCAAAGAATCAATCATAAAAGAATCCTAAAATAATATATACGAACAAATAATAATCATTTCGAATAATAAATAAAAAAATTGTTTGTTATAATAACATAAATTAATCAATTATACACTAAAAAATTATTTATAAACTAACTTACGGTATTGCGCTATAGCCCATATAGGAAAATATTTACTATAGCCATGATAACGTAAATAAAAAACACGTGGAAACCCGGGAGCTGTATGCCATGGTTCATACCAAAAACCATTTTGTTGTTGTGTTTGCAATAAATATTGAATACCACGTTGTATTGCAAGATTATGCACTTCGCCAACTGCCATTAATCCTAATAAAGCCCATGCGGTTTGATACGCAGTACTTGGTTGCCATACTTGTTCATTAAAATAACTTGCATTACTTTCACCAAAACCACCATCTTCTTGTTGTTGATCCAATAGCCAAGTCACAGCCTTTCGCACCGCTAAATGTTGATTGCTGATTCCTGCCATATTTAAAGCCACTAATACTGCCCACGTACCATAAATATAATTAGTACCCCAACGCCCGAACCAAGATCCGTTATTTTCTTGTTCTTGCAATAAATAAGCAATACTGCGTTCAAGAACCTCTCGATCTTGCGGACGTTGCAACTTTGCAAAAAAAGTTACACATCTTGCAGTAACATCAGCCGTTGGCGGGTCTAATAATGCACCATGATCAGCAAATGGTACAGCATTTAAATAATAATAGGTATTATTTTTATCAAATGAAGCAAAACCACCATTATCACTTTGCATTCCTGCCAACCAATTTGCAGCCGCAGTAATCGATGGCTGATAACGTTGAGCATCAGCCACATGCATTGCCCAACCAATCAACGCCGTATCATCTAAATCGGGATAATACGGATTATTATATTCAAATGCCCAACCACCTGGGGCTAATTTTTTATTATATAGACACCAATCGGCATCGCCAAACAATATCTGACGATCACGTAACCAATCTAAAGCTTTTGTATAAATATCTTTATTACCAATCATTGAATCTTCAAGCAAAGCTAAAACACTCAATCCCGTGTCCCAAACCGGTGATAAACATGGTTGGCAATAAGCATAATCTTCTTTGATAATTAATAATTTTTTCAACGCGTTACGTGCTTGTACACAATATTCATGATCGTAGTCATACCCACGCAATCGCAACATTTTATAAGCCGCAGACATAGCGGGAAAAATAGCGCCTAAACCATCTTCGCCATTTAATCTTGTAATTACCCATGACTCCGCTTGTTGAAAAGCTTTTTCTGTTAATGATTTTGGGATCAAAGGCTTGAAATAGCGTCCTAATTTATCCAATAATAAAAAAAATCTATGTAAAATTGAATGCACTTGATAATAATTGTGTTCTTGTTCCGGTGACACCACAAATAATTCACGAATATTCACCTGCAATGGATTTTTAGCTGGTAATTTTAAAGTACATAATACAAATAATGGTACCATCACTGTACGTGACCAATATGCAACTTTAGTTAAATGAAACGGAAACCATCGTGGTAACAACATAATTTCCACTGGAATAAAAGGCACTCCACGCCATGGCAATTGTTGAAATAATGCCAACATAATTCTAGTAAATACATTGGTTTTTGCTGCACCTCCAGCTTGTAAAATATAATTTTTTGCTCGCAACATATGCGCAGAATTAACATCATCGCCCACTAATTTTAATGCATAATATGCTTTGACAGAACAACTCAAGTCGGCTGGTCCCGCATAAAATAAAGGCCAACCACCCTCATTATTTTGATAATAACGTAAATAATTAGCGATTTTTTGTTCAATAACCGCATCTATTTCGTCTAAATAGTGCATCATAGTTACATATTCTGCTGTTATAGTACAGTCAGCTTCTAATTCATAGCACCAATGACCATCACTTTTCTGATCATGCCGTAAACTTTTTATTGCATTATCTAATGCAGACTTTAAATGATTTAACATAGTGTTAGTATCTTTTAATAACGCGCAAAAATAGTAAATAAATATTTTAATATTCTATTATAACGACAAGTAGAATTTAATATAAAAATTGCAGTTTTGACTTGATTACGACTAATTTTTACCGCAGATCCAGCAGTAAAATTATTGTGACTATCAAGATTACGCAATGTTAATACAGCTAATCCTAAAGCCCATAAAGTAAAACGTCTAATACCAACTTCGTTTGCGGGGATTAATAACACATAATTTAACGCATCTTGCAAATGCATATAAGCTTTCTTCACGAATTTTGCAAAAATTTGATTAAATTCTAAACGCTGTGTTGCTACTTTCCAGTTCATTAATTTAATACCAACATCGTCAAAACTGTCTTGAGGCAACCAACATACTCCACGTTGTCTATCTTCCCAAAAATCCTTTAAAATATTAGTCATTTGCAATCCTTGCCCAAACGACACTGCTAATGACATTAATTGTGTTTTATGTAAGGCAATTTCCGTAGAATAATCACAAAATAATTCCGTTAACATTTCCCCAACCACTCCGGCAACACAATAGCAATATCTATTAAGATCTGCCATAGTTGGCAATCCTGATAAACTAGCTATAGCTTGAAATTCAGGCATTCCTTCTGACATAATATTTACACAACGGGTTACAATCAATTGCTGTGCCGCAGTAAAACCACGCAAACATCTAATCACAATGGGTATATTATTAATTAATTGCTTTTCTGCTAATAAAGTACTAGCACCTAATTTATTTACTAATATATGTGCTAAATTTTCAGCATCAGCTTGATCTTGTAAGACTAAACAAAATTGTTGATGAAATTTAACTTTTTCTTGTTGAGTTAAATTTGTATCATCTTCAATGGTATCAGCAATACGACATAATAAATAAGCAGTAGTAACCACGGTACATAATGGTTCCTTTAATTGTGGGATTGTTAACGCAAAAGTTCTGGAAACTCCTGGTAACATTTGTTGTTGCAAAATATAATCATTTTCTAACATAGATATAGTCTCAACACCTAAAATTCATCCAGGAATATATTGAAAATACTACAGCATATAAACACTGTTGTCTATATTTCAGCAATTCCCAATGGATTTAAATGCTCAACTATCAAAATAGTGATAATTACTAAAAGA
>CAXNCW010000172.1:0-3189 GCA_964200955.1 Legionellaceae bacterium | reverse complement strand
GCATGAATATGGATACCTTGGTGATTTACAAAGAACCTAATCGTTTAAATTAAATCGCCACTACAAAACCATCAATTATATAACGCAAAAAAATATATTTTGTGTTACTGGATTTCTTTATGCCAAATTTAAGTGATTTTCATGGTAATTATGGGCTCAATTTGTTGTTGATCTATGTAATTTCTTTTTAAAAAAGTTTTTCTATATATTAAGTATAGACATTTTTATGGTATTATTGATTTGCATCGCAAAAGAGCAATGTAATTATTAATTAAAGGATGCATATGCATTATGAATGATTCTGCCAAAGAAATTATACCAGTTAATATTGAAGATGAATTAAAGCAATCGTATCTAGATTACGCCATGAGCGTAATAGTTGGACGAGCCTTGCCTGATGTACGAGATGGTTTAAAACCAGTACACAGAAGAGTTTTATTTGCGATGAGCGAATTAAATAATGAGTGGAATAAGCCTTATAAAAAATCTGCACGTGTCGTTGGGGATGTAATTGGTAAATATCATCCACATGGTGATACTGCTGTATATGACACCATAGTACGTATGGCACAACCATTTTCTATGCGTTATATGTTAATTGATGGACAAGGAAATTTTGGTTCTGTGGATGGAGACAGCCCAGCTGCTATGCGTTATACCGAGGTACGCATGTCACGCATAGCTCATGCGTTATTAGAAGATTTAGAAAAAGAAACTGTAGATTTTGCCGCAAATTATGATGAAACTGAATTTGCTCCAGTAGTATTACCAGCGCGTATCCCAAATTTATTAATTAATGGTTCATCAGGTATTGCGGTTGGTATGGCAACTAATATTCCGCCACATAATTTATCAGAAGTCATTGATGCGTGTATGGCTTTAATTAATAATCCAGAATTATCTATAGATGAATGTATTGCTTATATCCCCGGTCCGGATTTTCCTACAGCTGCTATTATCAATGGTAAAGCAGGTATTATGGAAGCATATCGTACTGGGCGTGGGCGTATTTTAATCCGTGCGCGTACATCTATTGAAACTGATAGTCACTCAGGACGTCAAGCGATTATTATTAATGAATTACCGTATCAAGTTAATAAAGCACGTTTAGTGGAGAGGGTTGCGGAATTAGTTCGTGAAAAAAAATTAGAAGGTATCTCTGGTTTACGTGACGAATCTGATAAACAAGGTATGCGGGTTGTTATTGAATTAAAACGTGGTGAAATTGCAGATGTGATGTTGAATAATCTGTTTGCACATACTTCTATGCAAAATATTTATGGTATAAATATGGTCGCATTGGTAAATGGTCAGCCTAAATTGCTTAATCTTAAGCAAATATTAGAATTTTTTATCCGTCATCGTCGTGAAGTAGTTACGAGAAGAACAATTTTTGAATTGAAAAAAGCTCGGAATCGCGCGCATTTATTAGAAGGTTTAGGTATTGCTTTATCTAATATTGATGAAATGATTGAATTAATTAAACGCTCGTCAACACCACAAAATGCTAAAATACAATTATTAGAACGGGCATGGCAACCAGGATTAGTTCAAACACTGTTGTATACACATGATGATAATGAAAGTTTATGTCGTCCTGATGATTTATTGCCAGAATATGGATTGCATGCAGATGGTTATCATTTATCGTTAGAGCAAGCACAAGCGATTCTAGATTTACGCTTACATAGGTTGACGGCATTAGAGCAAGATAAAATTATTGATGAATTTAAAGAACTGTTGCAATTGATTCAAAATTTATTACATATTTTAGGATCATCTGAGCAATTAATGAAAATTATTCGTCAAGAATTACAAGATATTAAACAGCAATTTGGTGATGCACGACGTACAGAAATTATTGCATCACAAGAAGATCTAACTATTGAAGATTTAATTTGTGAAGAAGATGTTGTTGTAACTATGTCGCATCAAGGCTACGTAAAATATCAACCAATTACTACTTATCAAGCTCAGCATCGTGGTGGTAAGGGTAAGCAGGCAACTAATGTTAAAGAAGAGGATTTTATTGCGCGATTAGTTATTGGTAGTACGCATGATACTTTATTGTGTTTTTCTAATCTCGGCAAACTTTATTGGTTAAAAATATACCAACTGCCATTGGCCAGTCGTACTGCACGTGGAAAACCAATTATTAATATTCTATCATTAGCTGCAAATGAAATGATTACTGCGATGTTACCAGTGCGTGAATTTACAGCAGGTTTGTTTGTGTTTATGGCAACCAGACTTGGTACTGTCAAAAAGGTAAATCTTGAGGCATTCGGTCGTCCACGTGCTAATGGTATCATTGCAATTAATTTGCATCAGGATGATAGTTTAATTGGGGTTGATATTACTGATGGCAGTCGTGATATTATGTTATTTTCTGATGTTGGTAAAGTTGTACGTTTTGAAGAAAAGTTTGTCCGTCCCACAGGAAGATTGGCTAGTGGGGTTCGTGGAATGCGTCTTGGTGTGAATCAATCTATTATTTCTCTTGTGATTACTGGAGCTGATGGTACAATTTTAACTGCCACTAAAAATGGTTATGGCAAACGCACTGATGTTAGCGAGTATCGTAAATCAGGTCGTGGCAGTTTAGGTGTCATTTCTATTCAAACTAGTGACCGCAATGGTAAAGTAGTCCGTGCCTTACAAATTAATGAATATGACGAAGTGATGTTGATTAGTGATCAAGGAACATTGGTACGTTTTCGTATTAATGAGCTAGCAATAATTGGACGTAATACTCAAGGAGTGCGTTTAATGAATTTAAAAGCTGGCGAGCAAGTAGTGGGAATGCAGCGCATCGATGATTTAGGTAATACTGCTATAGAAAATATTATTGTTGATGCAGAAGTAGAAAAAAATGACTAGAGGTTATAATTTTGGTGCCGGCCCAGCGACTTTACCAAAAGTGGTGTTACAAGAGGTTCAAGCTGAATTATTAGAATGGCAACAATCAGGGATGTCGATTTTAGAAATTGGCCATCGCACTTTTGAATTTACTACATTGCTGAAAAATACAGAAAATAATTTACGCGATTTGTTAGCAATTCCAAAAAATTATCATGTGTTGTTTTTAGGTGGATCGGCACGAATGTTGTTTTCGATGATACCACTAAATTTTTTATCCAGTAATAGTACAGCTGGTTATGTTGTTAGCGGAATTTGGTCAAAATCAGC
>CAXNCW010000171.1:0-3202 GCA_964200955.1 Legionellaceae bacterium | reverse complement strand
CGAAAATCATAGCAAAAAAATTAAATTTAAAAATAATTTTTGATAATGTGCAATTTAGTAGCGTGCTTGCATTTTTAAGTAGTGGCAAAGCCGACATCGCAATTTCAACAATTACTATAACTGACGAACGCGCCAAAAATTTTGATTTTAGTAATCCATATTATTTTGAAAAAATTGCAGTGATTTCAAAAAACAATAATCCTCTGACTAATATTCAAGAATTAATGGATAAAAAAATTGCTTGTCAACTGGGTACTACTATGGAAATTTGGATCAATCAAAATCACTTAAATAAAAATTTATTATTACTTAACAACAACAATCAAGGTATTGAAGCTTTAAAAACTGGATATGCTGATGCAATGATTATTGATGCATCACAAGCCCCGGTATTTTGTAAAAAAAATCCCGGATTAATTTACCATCTTATTGCTAATTCTAAAAACGGCTACGGCATAGCATTAATTAAAAATTCGCCACTAACACCAAAAATTAATAAAATACTGCATAATATCATGATAAATGGACAGCTAGATAAATTAAAACAGAAATGGTTAAAATAAAATCATGAATGAATTTATTCAAAGTGTGCTGTTTATTGGTAGCGGCATACAACTAACATTGGCTTTATTATGTGGCGGTTTATTATGTGGTTTAACCTTAGGAACATTATTATCCATTTTAAGATATAAAAACATCGGCAACATGATTATCAATCGCTTTATTTCAATAATGCGTGGAACACCATTAATTTTACAATTAAGTTTTGTTTATTTTTCTTTTGCAACTATAACCGGATTACAAATTACCATTTTAACCGCCGGTATCTTAACCTTTGGTTTAAATAGCGCTGCTTACATCGCAGAAATCATTAAAGCTGGCATTAATAGTTTACCAAAAGGTCAATTCGAAGCCGCCGCAAGTTTACATATTCCAACGTTATATATGTGGAAAGATATAATCTTGCCACAGGTGATTAAAAATGTCTTTCCCGCATTAATCAATGAAACTATAGCATTATTAAAAGAAACGGCATTAATTTCAACAATTGGTGGTATGGATATCATGCGTAAAGCACAATCGGTATCAGCAGAACATTTTACTTATTTTTTACCACTATGTATAGCTGGCATTTATTATTATATTTTAGTCCTATGCATTGAATATTTAGGCAATAAATATACAACTAAAGAAAATATACATGCTTAAAATTCAAAATGCATGCAAAAAATTTGGTCAAACAACAATTTTTGACCAAATAAATTTATCAGTCACAGAAAAAACCATTATCGGCATCACTGGTCCTTCAGGTAGTGGTAAATCCACTTTATTACGTTGTATCCAACGTTTAGAACCACTAACCTCAGGTGAGATTATTGTTGATGAGGAAATTGGTTTTATGTTTCAAGATTTTCAATTATTTCCACACTTTAATGTTTTAAAAAATGTTACATATGCTTTACGTTTTAACCACAACATCCAGAATCCTATAGAAACCGCCACAAATCTATTAACTAAATTAGGATTGGCTGACAAAACCGAATGTTTTCCACAGCAATTATCTGGTGGTCAAAAACAACGTTTAGCTTTAGCACGTAGTCTAGCAATGCGACCAACTTTATTATTATGCGATGAGCCAACATCTGGACTAGATTTGCTCACTATTGATGAAGTTGTTAAATTATTAAAAACCATAAATTATATGGGTGTGGGAATGATTATAGCATCACATGATTTAAATTTTTTAACTAGTATCGCAGATAGAATTATTGTCTTAAATAAAGGTAAAATAATAACAGATTTTGATCCAAAATTCATAGAAAATCCATTGCAACACTTAAAAATCATGCTAAATGGTAACTACCATCCCTAAGATGCGTTAAAACAAAAAACTCATTAAATATTCAAGTTATTGCCTGACAGTGACTAAGATCCGTTTATCAGGAGCCTCTTGTCAGAAGTCTTATTGCTCAAAAAATCAAGATGGGACAGACCCCTGATGGCATTATAGTAATGTAACGAATAATTACATTTTATTTTGTATTATAACATTTTTTGATTCAGAATTAACATCAGTCAATAAATCTCTGGAAATATTATTAGTTTGACATCTAAAAAACCCCGTGTAATGTCTTAAATAATCTAATTTTTGCTCAGAAATCAATTCAACTACCGCAACTCCTGCGGTTTTCAATTCAAGATTTAAATACTCTTGATACCACTGCGGATTATTAGGGCATAAATATAAAATTTCACCATTCTTTAAAACCACCGGCAAGCCATTAAATGCTGTAGCAATAATACCAGTACCAGTATAATCATCTGATTTTGATAAAAATCCACAAATCTGTCTAACTATAAAACCACGTTTTTTTAATTTGTGTTGTTGATGTAAAAAATTACCCTCATACTTTTGAAATTGATTCGTTGTAACATTATATAATTTGCGATATTCATATGAATTCATATCAAATTGCAATTGCACTTTATACTGTTTGATAAAATCTAAACTTTTTTGAAATGAATGCAATAAAACCACACCATTAGGTAAAAAACACATCTCAAGATCAATATGGTAAAAAAATGCATTAGGTAATATTACCAATTTAGATGACTGATTTAATGTTTGGACCAAGATTTGTTTATTTTGTTGACGCATTAAAGTCACAAACTTGCATTTGGCATACTCAGGAAAATATTTAGTATGCGAATTTTCTCCTATTAATTTTAATGTATTAGTATCAATTTTAATTTTTGATGTTAATATTACATTAATATATTTATTGTTTTTAACAATTTGCCGTATCGGATCGATACTTAATTCACCAATTACAGTATATAATTCGTATTGAACATTCACGCAATGAAATATGTTTCCACCTTCACAGGATAATGGAGTAGTTGCAGTATTTTTAATTAAATTATTTTTAAATGATCTAGTATGAGAAAATGAATTATAATATATGTTGCTCCCAACATGATGATTATAATTACATGATATATCTTTATAATTATCAGATATAATCGTAAATTTCATATTTTGTTCATCAACAATGTAAATTGTATTTACAGTTTTCACAGTAATAACATCACGCATCCACGGATCAGGATAATTGATATTCAAAATCAATAATTGTGGTAATGTTTGTACATGATTCGATAAAATCCATTCTAAAATCTTTACATCAGTAATTAATTGATA
>CAXNCW010000170.1:0-3214 GCA_964200955.1 Legionellaceae bacterium | reverse complement strand
TTCTCAGGGATGACTACCCACTAAAAGTTTTCTCGACCACGTTGAGGCCAGCTCAAGCGCATATTGTACATCTAAAATAGTATGATAGTGTGAAATGTGGTACTTAATTTTCATTGACTGGGGTGGCCTGGCCGGTCATGCAAGTTCCTCCAATGGTGAACAACACAAAGCTTTAAAGCCATTGATTTCAATGTGGATTGCGATGGCATCGTTAACCTTGTTGAGTTTGCCGGAGGATTCTAATCGCCGGATTTGGTTTATCTGCGATGAATTACCAAGTTTACATAAATTGCCATTGCTCGGTGAAACCATTGCCGAAGTGCGTAAATTTGGTGGATGTTTTTTATTAGGCATGCAAAGTTTTAGTCAATTGGTTAAAGTTTATGGTCGCAGTGGTGCTGCTGAAATTTTTGACTTACTCAATACCCGTGCTTTTTTTGCTAGCCCCAGTCATGAAATGGCGCAGTTAGTTAGTCGTGAATTAGGCGAAGAGGAAATTGATGATACCCGGGAAAATTATTCTTATGGTGCTAATTCAATTCGTGATGGTATTTCATTAGGTAAAAATCGTATTACTCGATCAATAGTTACCTATCCTGAAATTATGAGTTTAGATCCGCTGACATGCTATTTGCGCTTGCCTGGGCAATTTCCTATGACCAAATTGCAGTTGGTTCATCAAAAACGCAAAGAAATTGCTGCTGGTTTTATTGAACGAAAATTGCTAAATGATCTGGTACTTTCTCAAAATAATTCTACTGCACCTCGATCCGAGCTTAGTATTGCAAATATTGTGTGTAAGAAAAAACCTCAAGAAGTTGAATTTAGTGTTTAATATAAAGGAAATTTGAAAGTATGACAAATAAATAAATTGGAGAAAAAGAGTTGAACTTACCATCATATATACACTATAATTTACTTAACATAACCGCCACGCCTAGAGAGCCATGCTCTTGCGTAACCTTGGCGGTTTTTTTATTTAAGATGGATATGAATAATAATCTGATCGAGTATCGTAAACCTCTGCTTAATTATCAGGCTCAACTCGAAAAATTTCAAGATCGTGGGCTATTGATTGATGATTGGCAACTAGGTTTAACCACATTATTAAATATTAATTATTATCGTCTTAGCGCTTATTGTTTGCCATTTAAACAACGAGATCATTTAGGAAGGCTTACCGAAAAATTTCAACAAGGTACAGCATTGTCTGATGTATTGGCCTTTTATGAATTTGATCGTAAACTTAGGCTGTTAGTAATGGATGCTATGGAACGCATAGAAATTTCAATTAGAACCAATGTTACTTATCATTTATCTACAAAATACGGAGCTTTTGCTCTAGAAGATCATAAAAATTTTCATGAAAGTTTTGGTCATAGTAAGTGGCTACTTCAAATAAAGGAAGAAGTTACTCGATCAAGAGAGCGATTTATTGAGCATTATAAAGAAAAGTATCGTGGGTTTCCTTCAATTCCTGTCTGGATGGCGACCGAAGTTATGTCTTTTGGTTCATTGTCTTTATTGTATAAGGGATTAAGCAATTATGATAAACGTACAATTAGTGATTTTTACTCATTACATCCCAAAACACTAGCTAATTGGCTGCATTTTTTGACATATGTAAGAAATATTTGTGCTCATCATGGTCGACTATGGAATAAAGAATTAGCTATCAAGCCCAAACTAGATGAACTTAACAAGCTTTGGCCTACAAACTTTAGCCCTAAGAACGATCGATCTTTTATTATTTTATCGATCTTAAAATATTTATTACATAAAGCAGGTAACGGCAAGGAATGGTCTTATAATTGCCATCAATTAATTACTCCTATATTGAGTCAATATCATTGGGCTCATACTTCTATGGATATACCAGAAAATTGGCTTCAATATTCATTTTAGAGGATTAGGTATGCTCAGCGTACAACCACTAAAATCAGCCAAAGGTGCAGTAAATTACTATTTAGCTGCATTTAACTATTATGCCAGCGAACCACAGGCGATGCGCTGGCTTGGTCAAGGTGCCGTACAATTAGGTTTAAATGGAGTCATTACTAAAGATTCGATGTTGCCGTTATTAGAAGGTAAATTACCTAATGGTCAAGTTTTGCAAAATAAACAAGGTGAACATCGTCCAGGTTTTGATATGACATTTTCGGCGCCCAAAAGTGTATCTATTTTGATTGGTTTAGGCGTGGATCCAGAGCTTGAATTAATGCATGATAAGAACGGCTCTTCATTTTTCCATGGTTTATCCAGCTTATTTTCCAAAATATAATTTTGCAACAGAGCAACAGTATTGTTCATAATAGGAACCCGTCTCGTTTTATTCCCTTTCCCGGTTAGTTTGATTACAGCAGGTGCTTGTAGAGTAACATCAGAGATCTTAATATCACATACTTCTTGTACACGCGCTCCAGTATCATACAACACACTGATTAATGTAAGATCACGCCTGCCTTTTTGTATCAGCTTATCCGGTTGCTCTAAAAGCAGTTTTATCGCCTCTGGAGTTAGATACTCTACAACTGTTTTTTGTGTTTTTTTAATAGGAATGGCAGCGATTTTTTGATAATAAAATAAACCAGAAGGTTCTTCTGCTTGAACATATCTAAAGAAGGAATGAATTGCAGCCAATCTTTGATTTCTTGTGGAGATACTGCATTTTCTATTCGTTTCTAACCACATCAAGAAGTTAATAACCAGTTCACTAGAAAGATCATTTAGTGTTATTCGTTCGACTGGAATTGTTTTGATATCCTGGCAGTAGTTAATCAGCAATTTAAACGTATCACGATACGAATAAATTGTATTCTTACTGACATTTTTCTGGTTTGGTAGATAGTTCGAAAGAAATTCAGTGAGGTATTTTGCAAAATCAGTCGTTTTCATTATTCTCTCCTTGTAGTGTAGGGATTATCTCTGGATAACAGGTTTCCATTTTCAACGTTATTTCTGGAAATACATCAGCCGTCATGCGTAAATAATAAGCGGTTTCATAAAACGATTGGTGCCCCATATAGGTTTTAAGTATGGGAAGGTAGACAGTTAAATCCTTTTTTTGTTCAGCCAATTGTTTCAAGCAATGAACTGCATAGGTGTGCCGAAAGTCGTGGATCCGTGGCCCAGAACCCCTGCCTCCATGTGAGATCCCTGCGCACCACAGGACTTTTCGGAAAAGATAATAAAGGTATTTTAGTGTCATTGGTTT
>CAXNCW010000169.1:0-3219 GCA_964200955.1 Legionellaceae bacterium | reverse complement strand
AATACCCTAAATTTCGGATTATTTGGGGTATTATATGCATATAAATAGTAAAGATTTATTAAAGCAATATAATCAGAAAAAATATCAAGAATTTTTGTTAAATAATGAAACACAATTAACATTATCATCTGTTTCTCGAGTTCCAATGGTTACTCTCTCAGAAAGACAAGATGTTTATACCAAAGTATATAAATCTTATAATAACACTGCAAACAATATTTGCTTTATTAAAAAAAATGATGAAAATCAAGGTTTTATTTGGAATACCACCAGTGAAAATATCAAAAAAGCTTGTCGTTATGGAATTATTAAAACAGAATCTGTTGTTGGACGAGCCATAGCTGATTTAGGTAAATATAATTTACGTTGTTATGATGAAAGATTTAATAAAGGTCTAGTAACTAATAGACAAGCTTTAAAGTTAATATTAGTTGAGCATTATCAAGAGCGTTTAGAAGCATTAGAAATTTTAGAATCTTTGGTTAATAAAAATAATGAAATTGCAGATTATGAAACGACGATTGCTGAATACATTCAAAAATTAGAAAAAATTGATATGGCAGTTAATGCTATAAATGCTACAAATATTTTAATATCAGAGCAAAAAGCAGAGATTAGTAGCAATTTAAAACTAGCCAAATTAGCAGCAAAAAAATATTTTGATTCCATAGATATTAATAATATCGACAAAAATAATAATGCACGTGGTTGTGATGCAATTCAAGAGTTTGTTAAACAACAGGCGATTTTTGCTTTATATGAATTACAAGGCATTAATCAAAATATAACTTATGATAAAAAACGTTATTTTGCTTTGACTAGAGGTTTTTTAAATGATTGCATAGAAGATGCGCGCAAAAATATTGATAATTATGATTCTGATTTACTCAATATGATTACTCCAGAGCATCACGGTATTTATGCTGTAGAATCAACTGATCGTGTAGCGTATGATTTTTCACATTTAGATTCTACAGAACAATATCAAGTTTTAACAGCTATTAGCTTTATTGAAGAATGGACTGTATTTCAACATCAATATGATACTGTCAATCAAGAGGATAAATATTATGTTATGTATTCTGATCCAAATAAACACAATAAATTAAATTTAGCAGATATGGCTATACCACTAGAAATATATGCAGCTGCTAATTGGAAAACTCAACGTAGTTTTAAACTATTTATCAAGAATATTCTATATTTTTTATGGAATATAGCGAAAAGCTTTGTTGTGGAAACACATAATTACGAAATTGAGTTCAATAAAAATGCCGTGCTATTAGATATGCAAAATCATGTTAAAAAACATGAACCATTGTGGAAAAAAACAATAAAATTTTTGAAGCAATTGTTATGGATATTTCGGGATATATTATATGGTGTGTATAATTTTGGGCGTCAATTGTTATTTAAAATGCCCGATATTCTCAAAAAAGACTGGTTATCTACTAAAAGGAATATTGTAGCTATAGATTATGCTACTATAAATGAATCTTTAGCGACAATTAAAATGCAACAAACTGATTTGTTGAAACAAATATTATTAAATAAATATGACGCCACAGAGCACCAGGTTACTGCTATGAAATTAGCTGCAGTTGCTTATCATTTAACCCCTGGGGAACAAAATGATATCTTAACTTCTATGGCAAGAGGTTTAGGTAAGTTTTCCGATATTTTTATTGATTCAATTTTCGCGAAAAATCCTGTAGCTGGTTTAGTATTTACTGCTTCGTATGTAATTGGTGCCGCTATTATTTATATGCCGCAAACTTGCGCTAAAATTTTAGGTGATGTTTATGTTAATGTATTTATGAATTTTTCGTATGCGATGGGATCCTCAAAATTAACTGCAGCAATTGCCGGTGCTTCAACGCAATCGCAATTTTTGACCGCAATAATTGATGTATTGATGCATGGCGCCAGTAGTGCTTCTACCGATACTTTGGATCAACTTGCACGTGATCCTTTAACTACTTTAGCCTATTTTCTAGTGGCTTATGA
The DNA here is from genome assembly GCA_964200955.1 of Legionellaceae bacterium. Taxonomy (GTDB): domain Bacteria; phylum Pseudomonadota; class Gammaproteobacteria; order Legionellales; family Legionellaceae; genus CAXNCW01. Next base: position 1,212 of record CAXNCW010000169.1, on the reverse strand, counting down.
AGTTGGTAATTTATTAATTAATGGTATTTATGGACATCGTATTCCAGTTATTAGCGATATTTTACGGGAAGATTTAGGTAGTATTCCTGAAACTGGTTATACGTTAATTGGTGGAAAATTTGCAATTTTAACTTATGAAATGTTTATGCAGCATGCATCATCAGCTCATGGCATGCAATCACAATTTAAAATCATGAACAATCCTCAAATAGATAAGCATGTATATAGTTTATGGTTAAAATTGAATAGCGAATTTCTACCATATTTAAATTTTAATCAATTATTTCAAATTGAAAATGATATTGACAAATTATTTGATAAACATGAAGCTTTGGCATTGAAAAAATTATTGTCTCTTAAAAAAGCAGAACCATCAATTGCTTTGCAGCTGTTTGCGATTCCTTTGGCTTATGTGCCAGCGTTAATCAGATTAGTTATAGCCTTGGTGTTTAGTGTTGCGGCTTTACAATTAAAGCCAATTAGAAGAGCTGGATCTGATCTATTAGATCTCATTAAAGTAGATATTAATCGTTTAGTAACTTTTGCTATACGTATGGTATATACAGTATCTAATGGTATATCTATTGTGTTTAAAATTTTAGGTTTTATCTTCAATATGTTGTCCGCCCGTGTTGGTGCGTTATTTAATGTTCAGCATCATATTGGTAAAGCGTTTCATTTTATAGCAGCTAAAATGCATATAGGCATGCGACATATTGGCGAGTGGTTTTATCCAGTAACACTAGCTAAAGATGTAGCAATACCAGATCCGCAAGCTGTGCTTTTACGTTATTCTTCTGTACTTCCAGATGATTCTTATCAAAAGATGCAATTACAAATGTCGCAAATACAATTGCAAAAACTGCAAAATACTAAGAAGGATCACCTTGAGTATGACAAGCATATAGATTTGTCATTTAACTTATCTGATGTCGCAAAATTATCAGGTGATGCTGACTCTCAGTATTATGAGAGTAGGGACTCTGTTAATGTTTTTTCACCTAGTAACGTTTAAAAACACGAATTGACCGCATTTTGATCACATAATGAAGAAAGATTTCGATTGCTGAAATTGCTGTAATCCTATTGTATTAAATGAATTTTTTGTGTATATTGATTAACTTAATAATATTAGTTAGTGCAAGTGGTTATGATGAAAGAAAAAATTATTCAATTTATTGGCTTTGATGATTTTAAAAAATTAAATCTTAG
>CAXNCW010000168.1:0-3223 GCA_964200955.1 Legionellaceae bacterium | reverse complement strand
CTTGGGGCTGTCAAAGGTATTTCTGATCTAATTATTAGACCAGGATTAATTAATGTTGATTTTGCTGATGTGCGCACAGTCATGTCAGAAATGGGTATGGCAATGATGGGTACAGGATGCGCCAAAGGGGAGCAGCGTGCACGTCAGGCTGCAGAATCAGCCATTGCATCACCGTTGTTAGAAGATGTGAATTTTGCTGGAGCGCGCGGTATATTAGTTAATATTACTGCTGGGCTTGATATGTCAATTGGTGAATTTGAAGAAGTTGGTGACGTAGTCAAAACATTTATTTCTGATGATGCAACAGTTGTGGTCGGGACTGTAATTGATCCAAATATGACTGATGAAATGCGTGTCACAGTAATTGTTACTGGTCTTGGTGATTCTAGAATACGTAGTGTTAATCATATGCAAAAAATTCATAATAAATCACATTTTGTGGATTCCATGTTGCGTAGTGATGGTTCATTTGATTACCAGCAATTAGATCGTCCGGCATTATTGCGCAAGCAATCTGTGGCGACAAATACGACTGTTAATAATATTACTAGTAACATCACTAGAACTCCTGCGGCTGCAGTGCCAACCGTGGCTGATATTGATTACTTAGATATTCCAGCGTTTTTACGTAAGCAAGAAGAAGAGGTATAAATGCCTATAAAAAAATTAATATATTAATGAGTTTTGATTTTTCATGATAATTTTTCGTTATTTAGCTAAAGAAATATTTATTATGTTATCTATATTGACAGCAATGTTATTATTAATTTTTATGAGCAATCAGTTTGTTCATTACTTAAGTCGCGCCGCTAATGGACAAATACCTGGCATGATAGTAATGAAATTAATGCTATTAGAAATGCCGAATTTGCTAGGTTTGTTATTGCCATTAGGTTTTTATATGGCAATAATTTTGGCATATGGACGTTTATATGCTGATAGTGAAATGATAGTGTTAAAAGCTTGTGGTTATGGACAAAAGCAATTATTACAGCACAGTTTGATTATGGCTGCATTGATTGCATTGATAGTCGGAATTATTATGTTATGGTTTGCGCCGATTATTGCTGTCGAGAGAGCAAAATTATTGCATACGACTGGTATTAAAACATTAGTGCAAATGCTAATTCCTGGTAAATTTAATACCATTAGTAATGGTAAGCATATTTTTTATGTAGAATCGATGAATCATCAGCGTACACAAGCGCATAATTTATTTTATGCGCGTAAAGAAATTAAAAATGCTCAACCACAATGGAATATTATGTGGTCACAATATGCTTTTATGCGTCATAATACAACTATTAATGAAGATTATATTGTACTACAAAATGGTAAACAGTATGAAGGTATACCAGGGAAAGCCGATTATCAGATTGCAAAATTTGCACAGTATACTGCAAGATTGCCACATCCAACTATTGATATAGATAATGATATTCATATTACGAAAACTAAAAATTTATTGCCGTTTTTTAATAAAGATCGCAATAAAATAGCAGAATTACAATGGCGTTTATCATTACCTGTGATGGTTTTAATTTTAACTTTGGTCGCAGTACCATTGAGTGCTATTAATCCACGTAATGGCCGATTTGCAAAATTATTGCCTGCTATTTTTATTTATTTTTTATATGCTAATTTTTTATTTGTTGCACGTAACTGGTTGGTTTCAGAAAAAATTCCACAATGGTTAGGATTGTGGTGGTTACATTTAGTTATAGGACTATTAGGCATAATATTATTATTACGCAATCGAGTTAAATTATCTTAAAGGATCTCGCAAAAAATAATCTAGGAACGTTTACGAAATAAATTCCTATTCTTGATTGAGATTCTGTTTGAGCGTCGCGAGTTTAACGAAAGCAAGAATAGAAATTTATTTCGGACACGTTCCTTATTTTTTGCGAGATCCTCAATATGAAATTAATTGATTATTATATAATGAAGGCAATTTGGTCTGCAGTTGGTTTAATGACGCTGTTATTATCTGTATTGCAGATTTTTATTTTATTTGTCAATCAATTAAATAATATTGGTCATGGTGATTTTAATTTATGGGAAGCTACGATTTTTGTGATTTTACAAACACCATATCAAGTATATTTATTTTTTCCAATAATTAGTTTATTAGGAGCGTTAGTTGGTTTAGGTTTTTTAGCCACTAATAATGAATTAGTGGTTATGCGAATTAGTGGTATGTCGATTCTGCAAATTACAGGGGTTGTTTTGCAAGCAACATTGGTGCTTTTGATAATAGCAACTATTATTGGGGAATTATGCATTCCGCGCTTGATGGTTTATAGTAAAAATCGTCAAATACAGGCTTTGAGTGGTGGGCAAGCATTGCGGACTATTAATGGTGTTTGGTTACGTTATCAAAATGATTTTATTAATATTGGTTCAATTCAAGCAGATAATGTTTTACGTGATGTTTTAAGATTTCATTTTGATAACTCATATAATTTACAATTTACGCAACAAGTGGATCATATTAATTATATGAATGGCGTTTGGTATGCTTACGATAGCAAAACAACGTTTTTACATAATAATAAAATTATTTTAGTTAATGATAAACAGTTGGTATGGCCTGTGGTAATAAAACCGGTGTTGTTGCAGTTAAGTAGTAGTGAGCCTGACGATATGAATTTACATGAATTACATCAATATATACGTGAGAAACAACACAACCATCAATTAGTAATTAATTATCAATTAGTTTTTTGGCATCGTATATTTCAGCCATTAGCAACTTTGACTATGGTTTTTATTGCGGCGCCTTTTATTTTCGGCCCTTTGCGCTCTGCAACTATGGGATTGCGTTTTATGGCTGGTGCTGGATTGGGATTTGGTTTCCATATTTTCAATCATTTGTTTGGTTCATTTAGTCAAGTATATCAATTATCACCGATTATTGCGGCATTAATACCTACAGTTATATTTGCTGTTATTGGTATGTATTTAATTCAGAATTCTAAAATTGTGGTTTAGGAACGGATGCAGAATAATATTGGTGAATTTATAAAAATTATATTGACAATTTTTTATAGATGCGTAGAATTTAATGTTACGCGCTAGAGGCGAGATTGATTAACAAACTGAAGACGAACTGAAAGGGTACTTGAGAGGCTGTTGAGTTTTAATTGAATGAAGTAAAGAAGTAGAAATAAAGTCAGATAACATGAAGAGTTTGATCCTGGCTCAGATTGAACGCTGGCGG
>CAXNCW010000167.1:0-3223 GCA_964200955.1 Legionellaceae bacterium | reverse complement strand
AACAATGATTTATGATGTCTCAAAAAAATATTTTTGCATTTCTTGACGTAAAAATTCTTTGGCTTTTGGATCAATTAAACTTAAACGATATTCATTAATTAACATAGTTTGATACTTTACCCACATCCCCCATGCTTGTTTAGAAATATTATTAAAAATTTTTTCTCCAAATTCACCTGGAAATGGTGCTGATTCTAAGCCTTCAGCATTTATTTGTAATTTATAACAATCCACGGTGCGCAATATATTGATCTCCCATATTTAAATATACTATAGTTAGGAACTTTTACGAAATAACTTTTATAAGTAAGAGAGAGGCTGTTTGAGCATAGCTAGTTTAGCTCACTTACTTGTAAAAGTTACTTAACAAACTGTTAATGATTTCAGTATTATAATATTTTACTGGAAAATCGATTTATATATAAATATTCTTATAGTAACAAAATTATGAACATATTTGAAACTAAAAATTTTGAAAATCAACAATCTTTATTAGTATATTTGAAAAAAATTGATAGTAATTATAAACAACGCATGAGCTCTATTGATCTATTTAATATTGATACAATTTTTGAATGGAATGAAAATAAGAAATTTTATTTTGCATCATTACTTTATCATATTCGCGGGCATTTTATTGATTTTATGTGGTATTTGGCGAATTTTACGCCAGATCCCACCATTAAAAAAATAATTTTAGATAATATTAGTGAAGAAATTGGATCTAATACTATAATTTCTCATGAAATGCTTTACAATAATTTTGCACAAGAATGTGGTGTTAATATTCATGAGGAAATTTTGCAACAAAAACATTATGAACCTTTTATTAGAGAATTTAATACTCAGCATTTACAATGGATACATGATCATGATGTTGATATGGGTGTTTCAGCTTTTGCTGCTTATGAACGCTTAGATAATATCGATTATTTGTTTTTATTAAATTTAGTAAACAATTTATCGTTACCATCAAAAGCATTATCCTTTTTTAATGTGCATATGTATGTGAAACATTTTGATGCAACATTAGATTATATATTGCCAATTTGGCAGCAAGATAGTAATAAAATAATTATAGCCTGTGAATTTATTTACGAGCATCAATTGCATATGTGGCAACAATTTTCAGATTATATGCAATTATGTTAGTTATAATAGTAAATTGCTAAGGAATGTTAATGCAGAATATATTGCAACTTTTTAAACACTCAAATAAAAAATGGTTTGCTTTATTTTTTGATATATTGATGATCCCTCTAGCTTGGTATTGCGCTTATTGTTTACGTTATAGCACCATCAATTTTTCTTCTCAAATTTCTAGCATGTATAATAATACTTATGCGTTAATAATTTTATTTATTATACAATTCACGTGTTATTTGTGTTTTAAAGTTTATCGTGGAGTTTGGTATTATGCGTCAATCAATGATTTACTACGTATTTTAAAATCTTCTGTATTAGCTATTGTGGTTGCTATTCCAATTTTTTATTTTGCATCATTATTAAATTTTATACCGCGATCAATTTTGCCATTATATGCAATATGTTTGAATATTTTTTTATGTTCTGGACGTTTAATTACCCGTGCTTATTATGAAAATCATTCTTATGATAATGAATTACATAAATCATATCGTGTATTAATTATTGGAGCTGGGCAAGCTGGTGAAGGTTTAGTGCGCGATCTAAAGCGTTTTAATAATTATAATATTGTTGGTTTAATTGATGATAATCTTAGTAAATCTGGTATGGATATTCATGGTATCTGTGTATTAGGCATGGTAAAGGACATACCTAATATTGTGCCTACTTATAAAATTGATTTAATTTTTATTGCAATTCCATCGGCAAAATCTGCTGCGATGCGTCATATTGTAAAATATTGCGAATTAAGTAATGTTGCTTTTCGTACTTTACCTTGTGTAGCTTCATTGCTTTCTAATCAAGTTGCAATGAACGCACTGCGTAATGTTAACATTGATGATTTGTTAGGTCGTGAACAAGTAAAATTATCTTGGGATAAAATTTGCAATGTTATTGCCGATAAACGTATTTTAGTTACTGGTGGTGGTGGATCTATTGGCTCAGAATTATGTCGGCAAATTTTGATATTAAAACCTCATTCGTTATTAATTGTTGATAATTCTGAATTTAATTTATATAAAATTGAACAAGAGTTAAAAGATAAGTATCCTCATATAAATTTAGCGATTAAATTAGTATCAACAATTGATATAGTAGGTATCAACTTAATTTTCGAACAATTTAAACCACATATTGTCTTTCATGCTGCTGCTTATAAACATGTACCGATGTTAGAAACACAATTACGTGTAGCTATAGAGAATAATATTTTCGGCACAAAAATTATTGCTGAAGCTAGTATTAATATACAAGCAGAAAAATTTATTTTAATTTCTAGCGATAAAGCCGTAAACCCAGTTAATGTTATGGGGGTTACTAAACGTGTTGCAGAAATTTTTTGTCAAAATATTAATTCTCGTGTTAATACACAGTTTATTACAGTACGTTTTGGTAACGTACTTGGATCGGCAGGAAGTGTTGTGCCGTTATTTCAAAAACAAATTCAGGAAAATCAGAATATTACCGTAACTCATCCTGATATTCAAAGATATTTTATGACAGTAATAGAAGCATGCCAATTAATTTTGCAAGCAACAGTTGACGGTAACGGTGGCGAAATTTTTGTTCTTAATATGGGAGAGCCAATTAAAATTAATTATTTAGCAGAACAAATGATTAAATTATCTGGCAAAGAATTAAATAAAGATATTACTATTACTTATACTGGTTTGCGTCCCGGGGAGAAATTATTTGAAGAATTATTTCATGAATCAGAAAAAATGTTACAGACACAGCATGAAAAATTATTCATAGCTGGTACACGTTTATTTAATTGGCAAGAGCTAATTACCACCTTAAATTTATTGCAAAAAGAATGTTCGCAAAATAATGAAAAAGAAATTTATATATTATTACAAAATTTGGTGCCAGAATATTGTAAATGTGTTGGGAATATTTTAAACAATCAACCAAAGGTTACACTCTATGAGGACGGTACAGTGTAGTACAGCAGTATTCTGTTTATTGTTAATGGTATTATCTTGTTGTAAAAAACCAACCAAGCCTAAAATTCCTAAAATTCCCGCAATTAAATTGCAGCAAACTGTAATTTCTCTGGTTAAAGAATATATCGGCA
>CAXNCW010000166.1:0-3229 GCA_964200955.1 Legionellaceae bacterium | reverse complement strand
TTTCACCAAATGCCGATTCTTTAGAAGCTGCACAAAAGCAAATTCACACTTTGATTGAAGATATTGAAGTTGGTAAAATATATCATGGTAAAGTTAGTCGTATTGTGGAATTCGGTGCTTTTATAAACTTATTACCAGGTAAAGATGCTTTATTACATGTTTCACAAATCTGTAGCGATCGTAATCAAAAGATTGATTCAATCTTAAATGAAGGTCAAGATATTAGAGTGTTAGTAGCTGGAATGGATAAACAAGGTCGTGTCAAATTAGAATGGCTTGATAAACCTAAAATAGTGACTGATGTTTCTGTAGAGGGTAAAGATTCAATAATCGCAGCAGATAAAATCGAAGAGTAATAATATAATGTCATGTTTGTTTTGTAAAATTATTGCTAAAGAAATGGCAGCATCAATTATTTTTGAGGATGCTCATTTAATAGCTATTAATGATATTCAACCACAAGCTCCAGTGCATGTATTAATTATTCCGAAAGAGCATATTGCAACAATTAATCATATTGATGAAAATCATGCGCAATTATGTGGCAATATGATTATGCGTGCTAAAATTCTTGCAAATGAGAATGATATTAGTGAAAATGGATATAGATTAGTATTTAATGTGAATGATGGTGGTGGACAAACAATTCATCATGTGCATTTGCATTTATTAGGCGGACGTCAAATGGTTTGGCCTCCAGGATAATATTTTGCATCCCTTCCTTATAGTATTGGTGTATGTGACTAATGTATGAATTGTATACAAAAATAATTGAAAAAATTGGTGAAGATCCGAGGCGAGAAGGATTAGTTGATACTCCTAAGCGCGCAGCTGAAGCTATGAATTATTTGACTAAAGGCTATCAAGAAGATTTGGACACTATTATTAATGACGCTTTATTTTGTTCTGAAATGAATGAGATGGTTGTTGTACAAGATATAGAATTGTATTCATTGTGCGAGCATCATTTATTGCCGTTTTTAGGAAAATGTCATGTTGGTTATTTACCAAATGGTAAAATTTTAGGTCTTTCTAAAATCGCACGCATTGTTGATTATTTTGCAAGACGCTTACAAGTACAAGAGCGCTTAACTACAGAAATAGCAAATTGTATCTTTAAAATCACCGGGGCTCATGGTGTTGCAGTAATAATTGAGGCTAAACATTTATGTATGATGATGCGCGGTGTTGAGAAACAAAATGCAATCATGAAAACATCAGTCATGCTTGGAATTATGCGAGAAGATCATAAAACCAGAGCTGAATTTTTACGTTTAGTTATGTAATTTTCTATGAATAAAAAAAAACATGCATTGACTGTGTTTAGTTTAGTAATGATTACTGTTGGTTCTGTGGATAGTATTCGCAATTTACCGGCAACTGCATTATTTGGTAGTGAATTAATTATTTTTTTTACCTTTGGAGCGATATTTTTTCTGATTCCAGCAGCATTGATTTCAGCTGAATTAGCTTCTGGGTGGCCACAACAAGGTGGGATTTATATTTGGGTTAAAGAGTCTTTTGGTAAATCAATGGGTTTTTTAGCAATTTGGTTACAATGGATCTCAAATGTAATTTGGTACCCCACTATTTTATCATTTGTCGCTGGTACTATTGGTTATTTAATTAATCCAAATTTAGTTAATAATCCTTATTATTTATGGCTAATTATAATTATGGCATTTTGGGGAACGACGTTTATTAATTTATGTGGTATGACATCGTCGGCTTTATTTAGTAATATATGTACTATTTTGGGCCTATTATTACCTATGAGTATGATTATTATTTTAGGCGTGATCTGGCTATTGTCAGGCAATCCTATGGAAATTAGTTTTAAATTACCTGATTTGTTGCCGCATTTTAATAGCTTATGGGTATCATTAACTGCAATTATGCTATCTTTTTGTGGTATTGAAATTGCTACGGTGCATGCAAATGATATTCGTGATCCACAACATGCATTTCCTAAATCTTTAATCTATTCTGTATTAATAATTTTAAGTACATTAATTTGTGGTTCATTATCTATTGCTATGATTTTACCGCATAATGAAATTAATTTAGTTGCTGGTATCATGCAAGCTTTTGATGCCTTTTTTTTGCGTTATCACTTTCATTGCTTGATGCCTTATATTGCGATTATGCTCGTTTTGGGGGGCTTAGGTAGTGTTAGTAATTGGATTATCGCGCCAACTAAGGGTTTATTAATTGCCGCGCAAGATGGTAATTTACCGAAAATTTTTCAGTTGGTAAATAAAAATGGCGCACCAGTATTTATGTTGATATTTCAAGCAATAGTCGTTACGATATTATCAAGTTTATTTATATTTATGCCGAGTGTTAATGGATCGTATTGGTTATTAACAGTAATGGCAGCACAGCTGTATATGCTAATGTATTTATTGATGTTTATAGCTGCAATAAAATTACGTTGGTCAAAATCCATGCACTTACGTGAATTTTGTATATCTGGTGGATTTACTGGATTACTTATAGTAGCTATTATGGGTATTATTGGTGTTATATTAACTTTTATAGTAAGTTTTATTCCGCCTAATGGGATTAACATTGGTAATGTAATGCATTATGAAATTATCTTAATAGCTGGCTTATTACTGATGTGCTCTCCACCATTATTAATTAGTTTGAGATAATGTTATGTTAAGAAAAATGTTAAAATCTAAGATTCATCGCGCTCGTATTACGCATGCTGATTTAAATTACGAAGGTAGTGTGACTATACCAGTGCAATTATTGCAAGCTGCAAATATTTTAGAGTATGAATCAGTACATGTCTGGAATATTACTGCCGGCTCACGCTTTATTACTTATGCAATTAAAGATAATTGTGTTAATAGTGGTGATATTTGTATTAATGGCGCCGCAGCACATTTAGTCAATATCAATGATCTTATAATCATTGCATCTTTTATTCAACTTGAAGAACGATATTGCGCAGAATTTCAACCTAATATTGTATTTGTAGATCAAAATAATCAGATATCAATAAAAAATCGTTTAGAAATACCTTATAAAATTTGTGAATGATTTGATGCCTTCACGTTTTGTGCATTTACGTTTGCATACAGAATTTTCTATTGTTGATGGGTTAGTGCGTATAAAATCATTAATGCAAGCATTAGTTCAGCGTGATATGCAGGCTGTAGCTATTACTGATTTTTGTAATCTTTTTGCAGTAGTAAAATTTTTTTCAGCAGCAGTTGCT
>CAXNCW010000165.1:0-3238 GCA_964200955.1 Legionellaceae bacterium | reverse complement strand
TTATTAGGTATAGTAATTAATGAATCAACGTTTTCTGCTAAACGTTGAATCCCCTCTTCGGCAGCTAATGCCCGTTGTTTGCCTTCAAATGAAAATGGTTTTGTAATCACTGCCACCGTTAAAATATTCAAGTCTTTAGCAACTTCAGCAAATACTGGAGCAGCACCAGTACCAGTACCCCCACCCATACCGGCAGTTATAAAAACCATATCCGCACCAGTCAATACTTCACGCAACTTTTCTCGATCTTCTTCAGCAGCTTCACGACCAATTTTAGGATTCGCGCCTGCACCCAGACCTTTGGTTAAACTTTCACCTAATTGAATATGTATTTTAGCACTAGAGTTTTTCAATGCTTGCGCATCAGTATTTGCACAAATAAAATCTACGCCGTCAATATTTTCTGCAAGCATATGTTCAACAGCATTACCACCACCGCCACCAACACCAACTACTTTAATAACGGCACTATTTTCTTCATTACGTGCTAATTCAAACATAACTATACTCCCAATATTGTTTTTTTTCACAGACGATTTTAAAAATTACCTGTTATCCAAGCTTTCATCCGCGTCCATAGATGCTTACCTCCAAAACTTAACTTTGGTGCATGATAAGTATTTTCATACTGTCTTTGATAACCATGTAACAATAATCCCACACTGGTAGCCAAAGATGAATTAGTTGTTGCTTCTAATAATCCTGTCACACGATGAGCACAACCATGACGAATTGGCATATTAAAACATAATTCCGCTAATTCAATAACACCTGTAACATTAGATGCACCGCCAGTAATAACAATACCTGCCGCTAATCTTTGCTCAAACCCCGATCGACGTAACTCATTAGCTATTAATGAAAATAATTCATCATAACGTGCCGACACTACATCAGCTAAAGCATTAGCCGAAATTTTTCTACCGGCGCGATCGTGAACACCTGTAATTTCAATCATATCAGTGTTATTAACCAGTGACGTTAAGGCGCAAGCATAAGCAACTTTAATCGCTTCTGCAGCTTTGGTCGGTGTGCGTAAAGCCATCGCAATATCATTAGTCACTTGATCACCTGCAATTGGAATCACGGCTGTATGTTGAATTGCACCATCGATAAATACTATAATATCAGTAGTCCCACCACCAATATCAATTAAACAGACGCCTAATTCTTTTTCATCATCAGTCAATACTGCATGACTTGAAGCTAATTGTTCCAGAATTATATCATTGACTTCTAAGCCACAACGTCGTACACATTTAGTAATATTTTGTGAAGCACTAACAGCTCCAGTGACAATATGCACTCGTGCTTCTAAACGAACACCAGCCATTCCTGCTGGTTCACGAATACTCCCCTGATTATCAATAATAAATTCTTGTGGTAAAATGTGTAAGATCTTTTGATCTGCAGGTACGACCACCGCTTTCGCAGCATCTAATACTCTCTCAACATCAACAACAGTCACTTCTTGATCACGTATCGCAACAATGCCATGTGAATTTAAACTACGAATATGACTACCAGCAATACCGGTATATACTGTATGCACTTCGCAACCAGACATTAATTCAGCTTCTTGTACTGCTCTTTGAATAGAATTAACAGTAGCTTCAATATCCACAACAACACCGCGTTTCAATCCACGGGATGGATAACGTCCAATACCAATAATTTCAATTGTGCCATCAGCAGCAATCTCACCAACTAAAGCTACCACTTTTGATGTACCGATATCCAAACCAGTAATAATATTTCTTTCCAATTTTTTTGCCATTATTATCTCATGTTAACTTGTACAAAATAAATAAATTTTATTTTTCCCATTGTACAGCCATCCCTCGTGGATAACATAAATTTACGCTAACCAACTGTTTTGATTTACTAGATATTACCGCCGCATATGCCTTACAAAACCTAATCAAGCGAATTTTTAAATCACGATTACCTAAATATAAGCGTATACCATTATTTAGTGTAATCTCCCATGATTGATTTGTATATTGTTTTAACGTATCTATAAATAAATTATGCATTTTTAATATCTTACTCATTTTTTTATAAATTTGTAAGACTTTTTGTTGTTGATATTGAGGTCCAATTAAAGTTGGCAAGATCAAATTATTATTTGCAATATTTGCTTTAAGAAGCTTACCATTTTGTGTAAGTATGGCATTATTCCACAATGCTACAGGTATCTCTTCGCTAATAATAACTTTTAACGTATCAGGCCATATACGCATGATTTGTACATGATCTAACCATGATAATACTGCAAATTTTGCATATAATTTTTTCATTGGCAACGTAAAAAAACTATTACTAGCAACAACATCATTTAAAATCCGTGCAATTTCTGCTTGCGATATATGATCGTAACTTGCAGTAATTTTAATAGTATTAATTGGAAAGCGTTGCGGATCATCCATATACCAATAAACAAAACGTGCCGCTAATAATACCGCACTAATAAACAATACAATTAAGACACTAAAGTAACGCCATTGCCCCAATGTTGCATTCATGCATAGACCTCGGCTCTGCAAAAGCTATTAGAGCACTCGCAAACAATAAATTTCCATTTTTTATTGCGCTAAAATCGCGATGCTCAAACAAAATCTCAAGAAAAAATGAAAAATTATTGTTTGCGAGCGCCCTTATCTGTAATTAGTAACCAATTTTTTACGCCGCTGATGATGCGTGCATGCTAAATTAATTAATTCATCTAATAAATCTACATAAGATAAACCACTATCCTGCCACATTAAAGGGTACATGCTATTGACAGTGAACCCTGGTATCGTATTGATTTCACTAAAATAAATTTCTGCTGTTTGCTCATTAACAAAAAAATCTATACGCGCCATACCTTGACACTTAAGAATCACAAAAATTTTTTTAGCTAAAAATTGCAATTGTTCAACTATTGCTGGAGACAACTGCGCTGATATTACCAATGTTGTTGTTTCAATATCAATATACTTAGCCGCATAAGAATAGAAACCATCAGTATGATGAACACAAATTTCACCAGGAGCACTAACACGCGGGGCAGCTCCTGAAATACTATTTTCCAAAACCGCAACTTCTATTTCACGCCCTACAATAGCACGTTCGACCAAAATTGAATCATCATAACGCAGAGCGTCATCAATGGCAGTCGTTAGATCTAACATAGTATTCACTTTATGCATACCCACGCTAGATCCTAAGGTACATGGCTTCACGAACAAAGGCC
>CAXNCW010000164.1:0-3275 GCA_964200955.1 Legionellaceae bacterium | reverse complement strand
CGATTTAAATTGACATCATTAACAATTAATTTTCCTGACGAAGGTGATTCTAGTTTTGCCACTAATTTTAATAAGGTGGTCTTTCCCGCCCCCGAATGTCCGGTTAAAAAAACCATTTCCCCTCTATCTACATTAAAGTTCACCTGTTTCAATGCTTCAAAACCATTGGAATAACGTTTATAAATTTGTTCTAATTTAATCATTGGCATCAAAAATTGCTTTAATAAATTGTTCGGAATTAAAAACCTGCAAATCATCTATATTTTCACCAACACCCAAATAACGCAATGGAATCTTTAATACATCAGCAATGGCGAAAACAATACCACCTTTTGCAGTACCATCTAATTTAGTCATAGTAATGCCCGTAACTCCAAGTGCATTATGAAATTCTTGCGCTTGATTTAAAGCATTTTGCCCAATATTTGCATCTAAAACCAACATAATTTCGTGAGGCGCATCTGGATCTAATTTTTGCATAACACGTTTGATTTTTTGCAATTCTACAATTAAATTATTTTGCGTATGTAAACGCCCAGCAGTATCGGCAATTAATACATCCATACCACGAACCTGCGCTGCTTGTAGAGCGTCATAAATAACTGAGGCACTATCGGCGCCAACTTGTTGTGCAATTACAGGAATATTATTTCGCATTCCCCATTCTTGCAGTTGTTCAGTTGCCGCGGCCCTAAATGTATCACCAGCAGCTAACATAACTTTTTTATTTTGTTGTTGCAAATGCTGAGCTAGTTTACCAATAGTTGTCGTTTTTCCGGTACCATTAACCCCAACCACTAAAATGACAAACGTTTTACTATTATTTAAGGCTATATTCTGTAAAAAATTGGATTGCACTGATTTTTCTAATAAAGCCGCTAATTGTGCTTTAATAATTTGCAAAATTGCATTACCATCTTTTAATTCATAGCGCTTTAATTCTGTTGTGAGATTCTGCATAACTTTGTTTACAGTTTTAATGCCTAGATCAGCTTTTAATAATAATTCTTCAAGTTTCGTATAAATTTCCGGATCTACAGTTTTTTTACCTAATAAAAGACAAGAAATACCATTACCTAATTGTTGATAGGTTTTACTTAAACATCCTTTTAAACGTATATATAAATTTTGCATACATTCACCAAAAATACTAACTCATTGCATCATAACATTAACAGCAATTCCCGGACATAAAAAAATCGTGATAAATAAGGATCGCACCAGAAATAACTTCTCACTTTTGCTGCATTATTAATCACGTTACTGTCTCAATTTTGCAATTTTTTCAAATTACTCGTTTCTATTTGCAACTGTTTTGATCGTTATCCGTCGTTGAATTTTTCGCTTTTTATAACCGTGTTTAAAAAGCAATTTTTTTACAATGCTTTTTCCTCCGACTCTAAGTCAGACAAGCCTTATGCTGCATATCGACGTTTATCCTTCTCGGACAAACTATGGAACTGTAAAGAAATAACTTGAATATTTTCATGTGTCAAACTCACTGCGTTCAAACAAAAGACTCATAAAAATATTCAAGTTATTTCTTTACAGTTCCCATCATAAAAATTAATCATTCCTTCTTCGAACGTAACTCCATAAAATCCACTCACAATTCAACGTTCTATTTTTAATTAAGTTAGCCAATTAGCACAATTGTAGTATTTTAGCTGTTTTCTTGAAAATTGGAAGTTATTTCTGGCACGATCCCAGCTAAACCTGTATTACTTATATAGTAGAACATTTAGATAGGACGACCCTGCTAAAATTAATTTACAGAAACAATGTTACACTAACAAATATATTCTATACTACATGTATATATATAATAATTATAGAAAGCGATCATTATGAAGATCTGGTTGCGCTGTGAAACAAAAAAATATGAAAGACGAACACCCATCATTCCTCAGCACGCTGCATTATTAATAAAATTAGGTTTTACTGTTAATGTTGAACGATCTTTGTTAAGAATTTATTCTGATGAAGAATACCGTGTTATTGGTTGTAAATTAGTAGAACCTGGATCTTGGAAAAATTCTGCATCAGAGGATTATATTATTGGGATTAAAGAATTACCAACATCAAATGATGTTTTATCAGAACAGCATATTTATTTTGCTCATGCATATAAAAATCAACTTCATGCACAAAACTTATTAGGTATATATTCCAACAAAGTTTTAATAGTTGACTACGGATGGTTCTAAATGCAATGGTTTTGGCGAAAAATAACACTAACAGACAAACATAAGATCGAGTTAGGGCAGATATCATCAAATAGAACACATTGGTCTGATTATGAAGAATTACATATTCATGCAAGAACTGTCAAAAAATGGCGCGATCGTTGGCGTGCCAATGAAGCCAAGCTAGTACTGATAGACATAGAAGAGAAGGGCATTAACTATACGAGAAAAGTATTGGAGATACTCAGAGATGAAGCACGCATTGGTGCCCCATGTAAATTTACTGCCGAACAAATCTGCCAAATAATGATCGTGTCCTCTGAACGACCAGAGGACATTGGGCTCCCTATTAGTCACTGGAGGATAACTTCGCTTCGAAATGAACTTATAAAACGGGGAATAGTTGGTGCGCCGCAGGCGCACCAACTAGCAAGAGAGGGACTTCTTGTGAAATGTTGTAAAACTGTAGGGAAGATGTTGGCAGACCCACCGATTGAAGTAGCCACTGGTCGTATTATTTCTCCAACTATAGGTGATACACGCACATAACAAAACTTTGCATCTCATATTGATCAAACCATAGACACAGACTCAGATGGTGAATGGATTTTTATCATGGATAATCTGAATACACATCACTCTGAAACCTTGGTATGTAACATAGCAAAGCGGCTTGGCATCATTGATGATCTTGACGTTAAAGGTGAGTCCGGTATCCTTAAAAGCATGGAGACACGGGCCAGATTTTTATCAGATGAGCTGCATAGAATACGTATTGTATACACTCCAAAGCATGCCTCGTGGCTTAACCAAATTGAAATTTGGTTTGGAACTTTATCAAAAAGATTACTGAAACGTTTGTCTGCGATCTCAACAGAAGAGCTTAAGTGTAAAATAATGGCATTTATTGATTACTTTAATGAAACCATGGCCAAAGTTTACAAGTGGACTTACAACGGCCGACCTTTGAGAGCTTGAGGTGTCAAAGGATAATTAAAATGACCTCTCTCGATAATGCAAAAGTATTACGCAAACAAAGCACGCCAACAGAAATAAAACTATGGAACCGCCTACGATCGCGGAGATTTA
>CAXNCW010000163.1:0-3301 GCA_964200955.1 Legionellaceae bacterium | reverse complement strand
TAGGGATACTGCTCAGTCTGTATCTATTATATATGGTGGCAGTGTTAATGAAAGTAATGCTCGATCTTTGTTTGTTATGCCTGATGTTGATGGCGGTTTAATTGGCGGTGCATCATTAAATGCACATAAATTTGTGGAAATTGTAAAATGTATCAGTTGATTCTTGTAATTCATGTGTTAATTTCTATATTATTAGTGGTATTAATACTCATACAATGTGGAAAAGGTGCTGGAATGGGCATGTCTTTTGGTTCAGGAGCTTCAAATACTGTTTTTGGAAGTCAAGGTACTGGTGATTTTTTATTTAAATTAACCTGTATTTTAGCATTATTGTTTTTTGTGACGAGTGTGAGTTTATCGTCTTTGATGTCAATACAAGCTAAAACCGCGGATTTGGAGTTTTTACCTCAAGACAGTAATATGCCAAATGTTGTTGCGCCTATTCCTGTGAAAAATATTCCCGTAAAGAATATACAAAAAAACAAGTAAGGATCGTGTTGGCGCGATCCTAATCAATTGCCGAAGTGGTGGAATTGGTAGACACGCCATCTTGAGGGGGTGGTGGCGCAAGCTGTGCCGGTTCGAGTCCGGCCTTCGGTACCATTTTAAAAGGTAAACTATGTTAATTAATTACTTGCCTGTTTTGATATTTATTGTGATTGCATTTGCATTGGGAATAATTTTGTTAGGTGCTGGTGCTGTTTTTGGCAACCATCGTCCCGATGCAGAAAAAAATTCTGCTTATGAATGTGGTTTTCAGCCTTTTGCTAATTCACATATGCCATTTGATGTGCGTTTTTATTTAGTGGCGATATTGTTTATTATATTTGATTTAGAAACAGCTTTCTTTTTTCCATGGGCAGTGGCTTTACGTAAGATTGGTTGGTTTGGACTGACATCTATGTTGATATTTTTAAGCTTATTAATAATTGGTTTTATTTATGAATGGAAAAAAGGGGCGTTGGAATGGGAATAACGTCAGATTTAAAAACAAATGGGTTTTTATTAACTTCCGTTGAAAAATTAGTCGGTTGGGCTCAAAGTGGATCGACATGGCCAGTGACTTTTGGTTTGGCTTGTTGTGCTGTAGAAATGATGCATGCTGGTGCTGCTCGTTATGATTTAGATAGATTTGGTGTGATTTTCCGACCAAGTCCACGACAATCAGATGTAATGATTGTAGCTGGCACATTATGTAACAAAATGGCTCCGGCATTACGTAAAGTCTACGATCAAATGGCGGAACCACGTTGGGTGATTTCTATGGGCTCTTGCGCTAATGGTGGTGGTTATTATCACTATTCTTATTCTGTTGTACGTGGTTGTGACAGAATTGTCCCAGTTGATATTTATGTTCCTGGTTGCCCGCCTACGGCAGAGGCATTATTATATGGTATTATTCAACTGCATAATAAAATTAAAAATCGTGCAGTAATTGATATAGAGTAAGATACTCATGACAAAATTAACAAATTTAATCAATGACATTGAAAATAAATTATCGGAATTATTTAATTCCGTTACTTTAGCTTGTGATGAAGTAACTATTGTCAGTAATAGCCATTGTGCAAAAAAATTATTGCAAAATCTACGTGATATTTTTGCATGTGATCAGTTAATCGATTTATGTGCTGTTGATTATTTATTATATGGTGTTTATGATTGGGAAACTGATTCGTCCACATCTTCTGGATTTGAGCGTGCTGTGTCTCAACAACAACAAAAAATTAATACTAGTATCCCAGAACGTTTTGCTGTTGTTTATCATTTATTATCGACAACACATAACTTTCGATTACGTGTTAAAGTGTTTTTTCATGCAGATATTATTAGTATTGAATCCGTACATGATCTCTGGCCTGTAGCCAATTGGTTTGAAAGAGAGGCATATGATTTATATGGGATTTTATTTATTAATCATCCCGATTTACGACGTATATTAACCGATTATGGATTTATTGGGTACCCATTTCGCAAAGATTTTCCAGTTAGTGGTAACGTAGAAATGCGTTATGACGCAACATTACAAAAAGTTATTTATGAAGCTATTGATTTAGAGCCAAGAACTTCAGTTCCGAAAGTGATTCGTCATGATAATCGATATATGAACTAGGATTATATATGGTTGATTTAAAAAATTACACACTTAATTTTGGTCCGCAACATCCGTCAGCTCATGGAGTATTAAGATTAATTTTGGAGTTGGAAGGAGAGACAATTGTACGCGCTGATCCCCACATAGGTTTATTGCATCGTGCAACTGAAAAATTAGTAGAAACTAAACCTTATTTACACAATATTGGTTATATGGATAGATTGGATTATGTTTCTATGATGTGTAATGAACATGCCTATGTGCGTGCAATTGAAAAATTGTTAGATATTACACCGCCGTTGCGAGCACAATATATTCGTACGATGTTTGATGAAGTGACTCGTATTCTTAATCATTTATTATGGCTAGGTGCTTGTGCATTAGATATTGGTGCTATGACTGTATTTTTATATTGTTTTCGTGAACGTGAAGATTTGTTTGATTGTTATGAAGCCGTATCTGGAGCACGAATGCACGCGACTTATTATCGTCCAGGAGGCGTTGCCCGTGATTTACCATTAACAATGCCACAATATAAGGCATCACATTGGCATGATGAGCGTAGTGTTGAAAAATCTAATGTCAATCGTCAAGGGAGTTTATTAGATTTTCTTTGGTCATTTACTGAGCGTTTTCCTAAGTGTGTTGATGAATATGAAACATTACTAACTGATAACCGAATTTGGAAACAAAGAACTGTGGATATTGGTGTGGTGTCGGCTGATGAAGCATTGCAATGGGGTTTTACTGGACCGATGTTGCGTGCTTCTAATGTTGCTTGGGATTTACGTAAAAAACAGCCATATGCAGCTTATGCAAATTTAGATTTTGATATTCCCGTAGGTAAGACCGGTGATTGCTATGATCGTTATTTGGTACGTGTTGCTGAAATGCGTCAATCCAATCATATTATTCGTCAATGTATTGAATGGTTACGCAATAATTCCGGAAGTGTACGTGTTGATGATTATAAAATCACACCACCAGATCGCGAAACTATGAAGCATGATATGGAAGCATTAATTCACCATTTTAAATTATTTAGCGAAGGTTTTTGTTTGCCAGTTGGTGAGGTTTATAGTGCTGTTGAAGCTCCTAAAGGTGAATTTGGAGTATTCATCTCTTCTGATGGTTCAAATCGCCCTTACAGAGTAAAATTACGTGCACCTGGATACTATCATTTACAGGGGTTAGATTTTATTGCAA
>CAXNCW010000162.1:0-3305 GCA_964200955.1 Legionellaceae bacterium | reverse complement strand
AGCTTATCCGATTGAGCATATAATTCTTGGTAAGTTAATTGCTGATTCTCAAAGCGTAAGGCGATTCGCTCACCATGTTGAGCAACTATTTCTTTAAACACATCCATTACCGTACGATTGATAGTAGGTTGATAAAATGTATTATATTTTCCATGAAAAAAAGCGACTTCATATTCACTCATAAAATAGAGTTGTTTGACAGGTGAATTTTGACCAACAACGCAATGTAACAAATTAGTCAAATGACTCGCCATTAACTGAACTTGCTCATCAGAAAAATGAGCAATCGAGTACTCAAAAGAACAAAAAAGTTCATTATTACCGCTTTCTCTAATGGTTAAGAGCAACGGAAATTTAGCTATTTTTGTTTCTGGCTCATTAAGATATTCACAATTTAGCCCATGCAAATCCAGTGTGTATCTATCATTCGCATTTTGAAATGTAAAAACAAATTGTAATAGTTGATTGTAAGAGCCTGATATCTCAGGCATTGATTCAAGTAGTTTATCAAAAGGCATCCCCTGATGTTCGAGGCTGTCTAATAAAACATTATTACAGTTTTTAATCAGATCATTAATTAATACAGCATCGTTTAAAGCTAGTCGGATTGGGATAATATTTACAAATAAACCGAGGGTATCTACAAAATGACCGTCAAGACGATTAGCCGCGGGTGTTGCAATAATCAAATCTTCCCGCCCGAAATAGTAACGGAGTAATAAATAATACCCTGACATGAGCAGAGTAAATAATGGAACATTTAGGAAGACAGCGGATTGACTAAGTTTCATCCCTAATGGTTTCTTTAGCCAAAAGGAATGGTGGCCTCCTGCGGACGGAAAACGTATCTTTTCTGATTTTATTTCTTTGGGAACCAAATAAAAGGGAACATAATCGGCGAGTTGTTCTTTCCAGAATGCAATTATTGTTGAGAACGCCTTGGATTGGTACCAATTTAACTGCCAATTGACAAATTGCAGATAGTCATGCAAAGGTTGTTGGCCGGTTGTAGGTTTGTTAGAGACGTAACCATTATATAAGTTAGAAAATAATTTATTTAAAATATTTAACGACCAACCATCAATTAGCAAATGATGGAATGTCCAGATCAACAGATTTTCGTCAAGGTCTAACTCAAATAATTTTAATCGGTATAGCGGTTCTTTGGTAATATCGAAGGGCGCACTTAGCTCGTTAGCTAAAATTTCTTCCAACTTCAGCGGGTTAATTTTTTCCTGATGGATTTCAAAGGTTCTATACGCACTACTTTTCTGGGTAAAAATCCCTTTATCTATAATGATAACGGTTCTTAAAATAGAATACTGTTTAATAATTTCATTCAGTGCATAATTTAAGGCGTTAAAATTGAGGGCGCCATAAATTTTTTGAGGCACCAGGACATTATAAAAATTATTTTCCCTTTGATTTGCATATTGAACAAGTGCTAATTGTTTTTGTTGAGAAGATAGAGGGTAAGCTGAGTATAATGTCTCTTTACTAAGCTTATCAGTGAAATCAAGCAGATCTTTTTTATCGTTAATCAATGTCGATAAATTTGCAATATTACGTAACGATAATAACTCTCGAAAAGAAATACGTATACGATACTGTTCTTCAATGGCTACAATGAGTTGTATTCCTTTCAAAGAATGACCACCTAGTGCTAGAAACTCATCATATATCCCTATGTCCGAATTCTGAAAAACACGTTGCCAAATTATCATCAGCCCAGCTTCAAGCGTGTTTCGAGGTTCAACTTTATTTATTATCCGTTGTGATTTAACATTGATAGTGCTTAAGAGCGCTCTATTTATTTTCCCATTCGCAGTTAATTCAAAGTTATCTATTTTTTGATATTGGCTGGGTAACATGTAAGTGGGTAAGTACAACGATAGATAGTGGTTAAGCTCCTCAAACGCTAATGTTTCATGTTCTCTAGATGTATAGAAAGCAAGCAGATCACTGCCCTCGGATTCGCAAAAAATGATGGCAGATTGTTCGATTTTGTAATAGTTATTAAGATGAAGCTCTATTTCTCCGAGCTCCATTCGATGTCCAAAACGCTTAATTTGATTATCTTGTCTGCCTAGATAAATCAGTTCACCTTCATTATTCCAATAGACAAGGTCTCCTGTTCGATAATATCGTAGGATCCCCTTCTTTGAATAAGCACCGTTGGGATAATAGATAAATCGCTCAATTGTTTGTTGCTCTAGATTGAGATAGCCCATTGACACGCCCAAACCGCCAATAAATAGTTCGCCAGGAACAAAGCTAGGAACAGGTTCTTTTCTTTCATCTAAAACGAGTAACTCTGTATTTTGTATGGATCTTCCAAATATATGATAATCATCCGCTGTGTTTATTTTTTTAAAACAGGACCAGATAGTTGTTTCTGTTGGACCATAAGCTTGAAAGACCGTCTTAGCAATTTCTAATAAATAAGCCGTGATTTTTCTAGTTAGTGGTTCACCACCACAAATAATTTTTAAACGCTCTGGATTTCCATGCCAATTCAGGCTGCACAACATACTCCAGAATGACGGCGTACCCTGAATAAGTGTGGGTTTTTCCCGATCGAGAATAGCCAATAATTGAGTGGGCTCATTAATCTCTTCTTCACTTAATAACAGTAAGGTAGCTCCGGTACAAATGGACAAATAAAGTTCTAAGCCAAAAATATCAAAACTGTAATTAGTCACACTAATAATACGTTCTGAATCAGTTACACTAAATCTGACAATGAAATCTGTAATCGCATTTTGTAAGTTTTTTTGTGAAACGATTACTCCTTTTGGAGTTCCAGTGGAGCCAGAAGTATAGATACAGTAAGCCGCAGTATTAGGAGTGTACGTCAAATTAACCCGCTCGAGATCGTTAGGAGCGATTTTAAGCAGTTTATGAATATCGATTATTTGGCATGTATCACAAAATAACGCACTTAAACGCTCACAATAGCGTTCTTCGCTAATGATTAGTTCACACTGACTTTGTTTTAATATTGATTTAATGCGTGTGTCAGGAAGTTTTAAGTCAATAGGCAGATAAGTGGCGCCACTGAATAGTATCCCTAGCGTTGCTATCGGTAGATATTCATTTCGGCGAAGACACACAGCAACAATTTTATTACTAGAAGGACTTGCCTCCATAATAGTTTGAACTTTTTGGGCAGTAATTTTTGTATGGGTTAGAAGATAGGCATAAGTTATTTTTTTAGTGCCGCATTGAATCGCCGTTTTTGAATGGAATAGTTTTGCTGAATGTAAAAACAAATCAAGAAGATTCTTTTCCCCGCAGCTTATTTC
>CAXNCW010000161.1:0-3328 GCA_964200955.1 Legionellaceae bacterium | reverse complement strand
CAATTTCAGATTCAAATCGTCGTGCTAAAGGATTAAGATATTTTTGCTTAGCAGTTGCTTGCTTATAGTCGCATTGCAACGCATTAATTAATAAATTCAGAGACTTGATAGCATTTTGATCTATAAACTGACATAGTTTAATTTCTTGTAAAATCTTTACAACAACGTTAGAATCTTGTTCATGATTTTCTATAGCAATTTTGATCTTATTAATAGCATTACTAATAGTATTATCGTGAAGATCATTTTTTGAAAAAAGATTATATAAAACATATAGAGCGTATGAATATGATTCATTTTTAAATTTAAATATCATTATTGACTCATTATTGCGTGTATTAATAATATATTATATAATAAGCGTATTAATATGTCAATGCAAAATTTAATATACTTGCATTTCAATACAATACCGTTACTATATCGTTTTCAATCAACAACAATTAAATATGATCAATGAATTTTGCATCACAATTTTACAATTTTTATTACCAAAATATTTTTTAACTAAAATTGCTAATATTTTAGCTAATTGTGAAGTTATATGGATAAAAAATTTATTGATTAAATATTTTCTTAATAAATATCCAGTTGATCTCAATGCAGCAGCAAACAGATCTATTGCTTCTTACAAATGCTTTAATGATTTTTTTATTCGCAAATTACGTCCAGAGTGTCGACCAATATCGACAAACGGTATTGTTGCACCAGTTGACGGTACTATCAGCCAATGCAGTGTTATTACTAATAATAAATTTTTACAAGCTAAAAACCATACTTATACCATTAATGAATTATTAGCTTGTTCAGCATTATCTTTTACCAATGGTATATTTGCGACATTTTACTTAGCCCCCAAAGATTACCATCGCATCCATGCACCAATTGATGCCACAGTACGTCGCATGATCTATATTCCAGGAAAATTATTTTCTGTACAACCAGCAACCACAAAATTATTACCAAAATTATTTTCAGAAAATCGCAGGGTAGTAATTTTTTTTGATACGCCAGTCGGATTAATGGCAATGGTATTAGTTGGAGCCGTGATTGTCGGCTCAATTGCAACTGCATGGCATGGTGAGTTTGCTGATCATAAAGAAATCATGCATTATGATTACACTAATCACACACCTAAAATCACTTTAAAAACAGGCGAAGAGTTGGGTTATTTTAAACTTGGATCAACAGTGATTTTATTGTTTGCTAACCAACAAAATATAAATTGGTTATCTAACATTAAAAACAATCACAATATTCAATATGGACAAGCGATTGCTACTATACTTAATCAATAATTATATTAGAATAATTATATTTTGGCTCTATATTGCATACTCTCCAAACAGTTATGCTCAGATCATTCAAACCACCACTAATGACAGACAAATTAGTTATACTATTAATGCCGGTTCTTTTAATAATGAAAATAGTGCTACACAATTAAAATTCAAATTGCTGTCGTTATTTAAACAACAAGTTATGATTACACGCAATTCTAATAATTATGATGTTTTAATTGGACCCGTTTTTGACATAAAAATTGCACAAGACATTGAAAAATTTATTAATCCTGCTACCACACAGTATAAAACTCATAAACTCAAACCCCAGCCACAATTAAATGAAAAAAAATTATGGAACTTACACAATGCTGATATTCGTGCCGTAATTAATGAAATTTCACATTTAACTAAAAAAAATTTTATTATCGATCCGCGTGTGCAAGGAAAAATTTCTATAGTCTCAAGTCATCCCATTACTAATCAAGAACTCTATCCAATGTTTTTATCAATGTTACAACTAACAGGGTATACTGCTATTCCCAGTGTTGGAGCAATTAAAATTATTCCCAATATGGATGCGCGTACTGAATTCACCACCACAAAAAATTCTGTCATCAATAATGAAGGCTTACTAATAACTGTTATACCAATAAAATATACTTCTGCAGAACAATTAGTTCCAATGTTAAGACAATTAATGCCCCAATGGAGCAATGTCGTCGCGTATCAACCATCTAATTGTTTAATTGTATCTGGACACGGCCCTGCTATCGCTAATATTATTAAAATAATTAAACAAGTAGATAGCTCATCAACAAATAGCATCGACATAATATCATTAAAAAACTCATTAGCCATGGATTTAATTAATACTCTAAAAGATTTAATTAAATTCAATAATACACCATTTAATCAAACCAACATTGCTATTGACGATCGTAGCAATTCAATTTTATTACGCGGTAATCGTACAGAAAGAATTAGATTAAGAATTTTAATAGAAAAATTAGATAGACAAAGTCGTTATAGTGATAACAGCAAAACGCAAGTAGTTTATTTACATTATTTACGTGCTGAAGATTTAGTGCCAATTTTAGCCGGAGTTGCTCAAGCAAATTTTAGCGGCATAGTAGGCACAACCATCGGTACGATTACACATCCAAGTCTTGATAGCACCAACCCTGCCTCTAATTTTGCAACTAAACCTAATAACGATAACACAATACCACAACTCACAAATCCTATTGCAACACCAAATACAACCAATATTAACACACAAAATACAGGGTCAACTAAACCAACTGTACAGATTATTGCAGAACCCAATACCAATTCTATAATATTAAATGCACCAGTAAGTATTATACATACGTTAAAAACCGTGATTAATCAATTAGACGTTCGCCCAGCACAATTAATGATTGAAGCTTTAGTCACGGAAATAGATGCTAATGATATCAATAGTCTCGGTATAGAATGGGGTAGTACTTCACAAAAAGATAAAAATAGTGCATTTCGACCAGGATTTGCAATTATTAATTCTCAAACTAATCTTCAAGATTTTCAAGCACAATTATATGCACTAGTGCGTGATCGTAAGGCCAATATTCTGTCAACACCGTCAGTTGTCGTACTTGACAATAGACAAGCCAAGATTTTAGTCGGTCGCCAATTATCGGTTGCAACCACATCTTATCCAAATAATGCCTCAGGAACAACACCCGCAAGTCCATACTCAACTTTTGATCGTGTTAATGTTGCGCTGCATCTTTATGTACGACCACAAATTACACACAATAATGGGATTCAACTAGAAATAGATCAAGGTAATGATACAATAGATCCTTCATCCATTATTAATAATGATAATACCAATCCAATTTTTAGAGTCAGCAGCATTGTCACTGCAGTGCATGTTGACAGCGGAGATATTATCGTTTTAGGGGGATTAATGCAAGACTCTTTAGCCAAGGATAATACTAAAATCCCCATTCTTGGTGATATTCCAGGTTTAGGAGTGCTCTTTCAACATAATATTCAAA
>CAXNCW010000160.1:0-3330 GCA_964200955.1 Legionellaceae bacterium | reverse complement strand
AATTAAGATTAGTGCGTCCTTTAAAATTACATTAAAAGGTTTATTATTTTCATATAATTCAAATAAATGTTGAATTTCATCAAAAGCAAAACATAACTTTATATAAATATATGATCGAGCATCATTAACATATTGAGAAGTAGCAATATTATATTCATTATAAGCTTGAACTATATTATTCAAATACAACATTAAATTTTTATTAACTTCACCTTTTTCTAAAAAAATTAATAATTTATGTAAAGATTTAACTATAATTAACAAAGCTCTAGTATGATCTAAATGTTCTTTATTATTAAAATTTGTATTATTATTTCTACTGAAATTATCTTCCATAATTAAACGTTGTAATTCAATTATAATTTGTCCTATACGAAATAAATTGCAGTTGTTTGCTTTGGTTTTTGCCATAGTTAATGATAAATTAGCAGTAATTTCTTGAATTTGTTTATTAATTAAATCTTTACCACTGTTGTTCCAAAAAATCAAAAAAGATTTCTCTGTCACAAGATCTGCGGATAAAATAGAGTCATTAATTTGTAAATGTTGTTCTGCAGCTTTATCAACATTGAATACTAGATTACGTAATGGCGCTGATAAGTTAAGTTCAGTATTTTTATTTTGTGACATACTATTAATTTAAATCCTCATCATTTTCCAAAAAACTACGTAATTTATCTGAACGTGCTGGATGTCTTAATTTACGTAAAGCTTTAGCCTCAATTTGGCGAATACGCTCACGTGTAACATCAAATTGTTTACCCACCTCTTCTAAAGTATGATCGGTATTCATGCCAATTCCAAAACGCATGCGTAACACCTTGGCTTCTCGTGGTGTTAAACTTCCTAACATTTCGTTTGTAGCTTCACGCAAGCGTTCCATAATTGAGACCACAACAGGTGAGGTACTACTAACATTACTATCGGGAATAAAATCACCTAAATGCGAATCATCATCATTTTCACCTACTGGTGTTTCCATAGAAATCGGTTCTTTAGCAATTTTTAAAACTTTGCGAATCTTGTCTTCACTTAAGTCCATTTTTTCCGCTAATACTTCCGGAGTTGGTTCTAAACCTGTTTCTTGTACAATTAAACGTGATATACGATTGAGTTTATTAATAGTTTCAATCATATGAACTGGAATACGTATAGTACGTGCTTGATCTGCAATAGAACGCGTAATTGCCTGTCTAATCCACCAGGTTGCATATGTAGAAAATTTATAACCACGACGATATTCAAATTTATCTACAGCTTTCATTAAACCAATATTACCCTCTTGAATTAAATCTAGAAATTGTAATCCACGATTGTTATATTTTTTCGCAATAGAGATCACTAAGCGTAAATTGGCTTCAACCATTTCTTTTTTGGCACGACGTGCCTTAGATTCTCCCAATGACATTTGTTTATTAATTTCTTTGATTTCTGTAATAGAAATGTCATGCGCAACCTCAAATAACAATAATTGTTTTTGTAAATTTAAAATTTCTACTTTATGTTCTTGTAACATGACCGCTATAGGTTTGTTATGATATTTTTTAATCATAACTTCTATCCATTGTAAATTAGTTTCATTATCAGGAAATGTATCAACAAATACCTTACGTGGAATATGAGATTTATCAATACTTAATTTCATAATTAAACGTTCGTATTCCCGCACTTGATCACGTAATTTGCGAAAATGCAATGTCATTTTATCAATTTCACGTGCAGTTAACTTAAATTTAAAAAATGTTTCTGACATTAGAGTCATCAGATCAATTGTATTTTGATGATGGCGTCCATGCTGATGGAGGCTATTCATAGCATTATCATAATTATTTTTTAATTCTGCAAAATAATTTTGTGCCTGTTCAATACTTGGACCAGATTCATCAACTTCAATTACCGCATGGTCTTCATCA
Source organism: Legionellaceae bacterium (assembly GCA_964200955.1). Lineage (GTDB taxonomy): Bacteria > Pseudomonadota > Gammaproteobacteria > Legionellales > Legionellaceae > CAXNCW01. The sequence goes on along the minus strand of CAXNCW010000160.1, from coordinate 1,417 downwards.
TCATCTAACAGCAATGGTTCCTCTATACTTTCTGCCGCCTGTAAATCTAAATCTTCCAATAAAGAACCAATATTAGCCACTGGTATATCAATATTATCTAAATCAGAAAATCCACTAATAATTTCATTCAAACGCGTTTCTTCAGAGAGAACATGATTATAATCTTCTAACAAGACTTTAATAGTTTCTGGATAATGAGATAATGCTTGTAAGACTGTCTTAGTCCCTTCTTCAATTCTTTTAGCAATAAAAATTTCACCTTCTCTGGTAAGTAATTCAACAGTGCCCATTTCACGCATATACATGCGTACCGGATCTGTAGTTCTACCAGTTTTTTCATCAACAGATGCTAGTATTGCTGCTGCTTCTTCTAAATCATCAGGAATATCTTCAGTATTCCCTAAAAGGGCTAATTCATCATCACTTGGTGGGAGTTCAAATACTTTAATATTCATACTTTCTAACATGCTGATGATAACATCAAAGTGTTCTGTATCAATAATACTGGGCAATAAATCATTAATCTGAGTATATGTCAGATAATTTTGTTCTTTACCCAAACTAATAACCTTAGTTATTTGTGAGCGTTGTTGTTCTTGATCAATCATAGTCATAGTTTTGCTTATTACAAGTTGATATTCAAAAAAGTTTATAATTATAAACTTACCAATTAAAATAAACCAGTAATTTATTTATAAATTACTGTATAAATTAATCTATTCTGTCTAAATATTTTTATGTCGTTGTTTTAATAAGTTTTGTAATAAAATTTTATCTTCCACAGTTAATCCCTCTTGTCGTGATTTCATCATATAATTATTAATGGTATTTTCTACATTCTGCTTTTGTAAAAATTCTAAAATTGCATTAAATTCTTCAGAAATAATATCTGGTGCAATTTGATGTTCCCATACTATAAGTTTAACCAATAAATCAAAATCTTGATGCCCACGCCAAGATTCAATAATTGTTGCAGTAGTAAGACAGGACATCCTAGCGATTTGTTGTAATAATTTTTGTAATATTTCTTGCTCTTTATTAGGTAAACTCGTCATCAACATATTGGCATAAAGATCACAGGTACTTTGACATTTAATATAAATTTCAGGGTTTTGTAATAAAATTGCTATAGCCAATTTAATTGGTGAATTAGCTGCTAAACTTTTTTGATAATCATCATGACGTAATTGTATATTTTTTTTACTATTAATATTCATTAACGTTTCGATGCGCTGATACTCCATATGCGTCAAACGCGCAATTTCATTTAATAATAATTGACGAAAACTAGATTCAGGAATTTTTAAAATATATGATTTAATATTATTAATAAATTGATTCTTACCAGTAATTTCATTTAAATTAATATTTTGTGTTAATTGATTTAATAAATACTCGCTTAAAGACATCGATGTTT
>CAXNCW010000159.1:0-3332 GCA_964200955.1 Legionellaceae bacterium | reverse complement strand
ATTAGAGCAAATAGTAATTTTAGGGGCTAGTGAACGCTTACGTCCCGTATTAATGACTGCCACAGTAGCATCTTGCGGTATGCTCCCTGCCGCACTTGCAACTGGAGTCGGTACTGACGTTCAACGTGATCTGGCAACCATTGTTGTCGGTGGCTTAATGATAACAACTTTTTTAACGTTATTTATTTTACCAACTTATTATTTTAATATGGAGAGATTTTATTTAAAATTCTCCAAATCTAATCAATCAAAATAGAGCCTCAAACTATGGATAATATTTATTCACCACAAGATATAGAAAGCAAATGGTACAAAATCTGGGAAAATCATAATCATTTTAACCCCCAAGGCAATCAATCACCTTACTGTATTATGTTGCCACCACCTAATATTACTGGCAGCTTACACATGGGACACGGTTTTCAACATACATTAATGGATATTTTAATTCGCTATCATAGAATGCGTGGCGATTGTACATTATGGCAGCCGGGAACTGATCATGCAGGTATTTCCACACAATTAGTGGTTGAGCGCCAATTAGAGGCTCAAGGTTTAATCCGTAAACAAATGACGCGTGCAGAATTTTTACAATATGTTTGGGAATGGAAAAACACTGCAGGCATGCAAATCACTCAACAAATGCGCCGCATCGGTTCATCAACTGATTGGACTCGTGAGCGCTTTACGATGGATGAACCTTTATCTGCAGCAGTCCAAAAAGTGTTTATTCAACTATACAACGAGCAACTAATTTATCGTGGCACAAGATTAGTTAATTGGGATCCAAAACTAAGCACAGCAATATCTGATCTAGAAGTGATTACCACTGAAGAAGACGGCTATTTATGGTATATAAATTATCCATTAGTCGGCGATCAGACTACATACATCACTATCGCCACTACCAGACCGGAAACATTATTCGGTGATGCTGCAGTGGCAGTACATCCCGAAGATGAGCGTTATAAACACCTCATCGGCAAGCAATTAGCTTTACCACTATGCGATCGCACTATTCCCATGATTGCTGATGATTATGTTAATCCACAATTTGGTACTGGGTGTGTCAAAATCACACCAGCACACGATTTTAATGATCATGCAGTAAGCAAACGTCATAATCTCGATATGATAACTATCATGACCAAAAAAGCCACTATTAATAAAAATGCTCCGATCCAATATCAAGGCATGGACCGTTTCATTGCAAGAAAAAATATTTTACAAGATCTAACTACTCTGGGATTATTAATCAAAACCGAACCATATAAAATTAAAATTCCCCGCGGTGAAAAATCCAATGTCATTATTGAGCCATTACTTACTGAGCAATGGTATGTAAAAATTCATTCACTGGCTCAACCAGCTATCGCTGCTGTCAAAAATAAAGAAATACGTTTCATTCCTGAGACTTGGCAAAACACTTATTTGCAATGGATGGAAAATATCACTGATTGGTGTATTAGCAGGCAATTATGGTGGGGACATCGGATTCCGGCATGGTATGATAATCAAGGTAATACCTATGTTGGTCATAATGAAACTGAAATTCGCCATAAATACAAACTCGCTGATACAATAATTCTCAAACAAGATGAAGATGTTTTAGATACATGGTTTTCGTCAGCATTATGGCCCTTTGCAACACTAGGATGGCCAGAACAAACTGCGGATTTTAGCAAATTTTATCCAACCACCACACTAATTACGGGGTTTGACATTATCTTTTTTTGGGTAGCACGTATGATTATGTTTGGATTAAAATTTACAGGAAAAATCCCATTTAAAGATGTTGTCATTACTGGATTAATTCGCGATAGTGAAGGACAAAAAATGTCGAAATCCAAAGGCAATGTTTTAGATCCGATTGATATTATTGACGGCATTGATTTAGAAACATTAATTAACAAACGTACAGCAAATTTATTATTAACATCAGCAACAAATGATATCATACAAGCCACTAAAACAGAGTTTCCTGATGGCATTCCAGCATATGGCACTGATGCTCTACGCTTTACATTCTGCGCTTTAGCAGCCACTGGTCGTAATGTACGCTTTAGTTTAGATCGTGTTGCTGGTTACCGTAATTTTTGTAATAAATTATGGAATGCTGCGCGTTATGTATTAATTAATGCTGATGCGGAGAATATAGATTTTGGTGATGGGGCTTTGCAATACAATCCAACAGATTTATGGATTCTATCAAAATTACAACGTACTATACTAACAGCTGAAAATTATCTGGCTACTTATCGTTTCGATTTATTAGCTAACACATTATATGATTTTGTTTGGCATGAATATTGTGATTGGTATCTAGAATGTTCGAAATCGATTTTATATTCTGAAAATATATTGCCGGCAGCAAAACGTGGAACTCAAAATACCTTAATTAATGTATTAGAACAAATATTGAAATTATTACATCCGATAATGCCATTTATCACCGAAGAAATTTGGCAACGCACTAGTCAAATTACAGGTCAAGACAGTGATAGCATCATGTTGAGCCAATTTCCTATCGTAATGCATGAATATATGCAACCCAATTTAGAAGAAGAAATGCTCTTAATTCAACACATTACTCAAGCAATTAGAACAATACGCAGCGATATGCTAATATCTCCGGGCACAACTATTCTACTATTAATTAAATGCAAATCAACATTCGACCAGGATTTAATCGAAAAATATTCTGTAATATTAATTAAATTAAATAAAATTAATCAAATTACTTTTATTGAATCACATGAAAATCCACCAAAATCTGCAACAGCTATTATTAATAATTTTGAATTATTTATCCCACTAATTGGTCTAATTAATATCGATGCTGAAATGTTACGTTTAGAAAAAGAGATCGCAAAACTCGATAAAAATATTACTCTTGCTGAAAATAAGTTAAATAATAATACTTTTATACAAAAAGCCCCTATAGACATTATTGATAAAGAAAAAGACAAATTACAACAAAACATATCTGCACGAGAAAAACTCATGGTACAAAAAAACACTCTATAATGCCTTAAAACGGATGCAAAATAATTTTATGAAGCGGTCAAGTTTAAGTTTTTTTATTTAAACGCTTTATCTCTGCTTCAGATAATTTTGTTATTTCTGCAATTAATTTAATATCAAAGCCTTTGGCTAACATGCGTTGCGCAGTGGCATGTGATTCTTGTTGCATACCTTGTTGCATACCTTGTTGCATACCTTGTTGCACTGCTCGTTGTCCTAAAGTCATAACTTTATTCTCCACATATCTTGAAAATTTACGATGTAAAAATGCCCAAAACTTACTTGAATCTGATAAATTGCCTTCATTA
>CAXNCW010000158.1:0-3343 GCA_964200955.1 Legionellaceae bacterium | reverse complement strand
AGTATTTTTTATTGATATATCTAATTGCGCCAAACTACATTGCATAGACGGTAAATAAAAAATAGGATCATATCCAAAGCCATTACGACCTAGTGGCTTATCTAAAATAATGCCATGTAACTCTCCAGTTACTAGCAATGGTGTCGGATCATTTGCATGTCGTAAAATAGCAATAGCACAATAAAAATAAGCACGATGATCTGCATTTGGTATCTCAGATAATTTATTAATAAGCAATGCAATATTTTGTTCATCTGTTGAATGTAAACCCGCAAAGCGCGCAGAATAAATACCTGGCTGACCTTGCAATGCATGAACAACCAGTCCAGAATCATCAGCAATTGCAGGTTTTTTCGTAATAAAACTTGCATGACGTGCTTTTGCAATTGCATTCTCAATAAAACTATATGATGTTTCTTCTATAGCTGAAACTCCTAATATATCCTGAGGAATGCAATTAATTGGTGATAATAATGATGCTAATTCAGCTATCTTGCCTTTATTAGATGTAGCAAGAACTAACTCGTCAATTATGTATGATGATGTCATAGATCACTGCTTCTTACACATAAGCACACCCTGACCGATAGGAACAATTAAAGCATCAACTCTCTTGTCGTTTAATGCATAATCAATCATTGGCTGAAGATCAGCTTTATGAGAAATTACGTTATCTGCTAATAGAATTCCACCGGATACCATATTAGAAATAGCTATTTCATAACAATTAGAATATAGTTCTTTTTCTGTATCTAAGAAGCAAAATGATATATCGTTATAGTTATGTAAACTGTCAAATACATTACCAGTAATCAATTCAATATAAGATTCAATTTGACAACACGCAAAAGTTTCCTTAGCAAGTGCAATTTTTTGCTGATCCAATTCAAAAGTTATAAGTTTTTTATTTAATTTCTTGCATGCCAATGCTAACCATAATGCGGAATATCCTGCGCTTGTACCAATTTCTAACCATTGCCCATTAGTAGTGAGAGTCGATGCAATTAAACTAATAAATTTCCCTGTATCTGGTGGTATCTGGCGTAATTTATCAAAATGATTTATAGGTGTTTTGCCTGACATTTCATATTGATCTCGCTCTTCCAAATATTGCATACGATCTAAGATTGCCTGAGGTATATTAGAAAACATCTTAACTCCTTATGTGCTCATCTTAACAACATTAAAATTGTATATTTAATTTCATTATAGAAGATACGTTTAATATGATCCTGTTTGCGCATTGTACTAAATCATGTCACAAACACGCAACAAAAAATGGTAAGCGTTTAATGAACCCCATCTATTTAATCCAATAATAATTGTAGATACTTTCTTAACTTAACAACGAAGGAGTATTTGAATGGGTACGGCACAAACAGTCATTGAACAGCAAGATTTTTGGAAAAGTCATTCAGCTGCATGGAGAATCAGCGGTTTAACACAACAAAAATATTGTGAGCAACAAGATATAAATTATGCAAGTTTTGTTTATCAGCATAATAAGTTATCCAGTATGTTGAAAAATCTAACAATAAATTTCATTGAGTCAAAACCAGAGCAAGTTGAAGTTAATATCCCATCAGCAGTATTGCAATTCATGTTACCCAATGGTGTTCGTATAGGCATCACTGCTGAAGTTAATGCATCATTGATACAAACGATATTAACTGTAGCTGGTGGTTTATCATGTTGATATTAGCCGATAGTACTAAAGTTTATGTTGCTACCGATGCTGTTGATGGTCGCAAAGCAATTAATGGCTTAGCTGCATTAGTTGTTGAGCAGTTTTCGACTCCAGTTAACGATGGTTCAGTTTATGTATTTTATAATCGTAGCCGCGATAAAGTAAAATGCTTATTTTGGGATAAAAATGGTTTTGTTCTTTATTATAAGCGCTTAGAACGAGGAAAATTCAAGTTTAGTCGAAAAGAAAACGGTGCTTATCTGATTACTTCTCAACAATTAGATTGGTTATTTGCGGGATTAGATTTTAGATTGATGTCTGAATTTCCGCTACTTGATTTTACCAATTATTTTTAGCATAGCACGATGATTTAAATGCTTAATCTATTGATATTTCATGTGATTTTTGTTATGATATTGCTTATAAAAACAAACAAGAAAATCTCAATATGAGCTCAGATTCCGCCCAATCATTGGAACAGTTACAACAAGAAATTACGCGATTAATGGCACTTGTTAATCAGCATGAAGATACGATTAAAGATTTACAACATCGGCTGCATATACTTCTAACTGCTAAATTTGGTAGTAAAACCGAAAAAGGTATAGTAGATCCAGTAGCAGATCAATTTGATGAAGCGGAATTAACTCCAGAATCAACTGACGATGAGCTAGACGTACCTGACGCCGATGAAGAAACTGAAACTATAACTTATACTCGAACTAAAAATAAAACTGGCCGAAAGCCATTACCAAAATCTTTGCCATATATCGAAAAACTTTATGATTTAAGTGACTCTGAAAAACAATGCCCTTGTGGTTGTACTTTAACTCATATTAAAGATGAAATTACTGAACAATTAGATGTTGTACCGCAAATGACATTTCGTGTAGTGCATATACGCAAACAATATGCTTGTAAGAATTGCGAAGAGACAATTAGCTTAGCTAAATTACCTAAACAACCAATTGATAAATCCATTGCAGCACCAGGATTATTAGCAGTCATTATCGATAGTAAATTTAATCGACATATGCCACTTTATCGTCAAGAAGCTATGTTTGCTGAAGCTAATATATCTGTAACCCGCGGCACATTAAGTAGCTGGTTGATTAAATCAGCTACTTTGTTGACTCCATTAGTTAAGCTGATGGAAGCCGATATTCAAAATTACGATATTGCTTATGCCGACGAAACGCCATTACAAGTTCTTAAAGAAAAAGATAGGCTTGCTAAGCAAAAATCTTATGTTTGGCTCTTTATTGGTGGAGCTGCAGATAAACGCGCATTTGTTTACCAATATCATACTACGCGCTCACATCAAATACCGTTTGATTTCTTTGCTGATTTCAAAGGTTATTTACATGCAGATTGTTATAAAGCTTATATTCAGCTAGGGCAACAAGAACATATTGAGCATGTTGCTTGCTGGGCACATGCTAGACGATATTTTGTTGATGTAGCTAGAGCTTCTAAAAAAGCAGGCTTAGCACATCAATTTATTAAATTAATTGGCAAACTTTACCATTGTATAGCGACAATTAGAATTGCGTTTAATGGACAACATAAAATTACTAAAAAATTTCATTTTTACGCTAGAAAAATTATACTATAACTTAGTTCAAAAAATCTACTTTTTTATTTTTTTAATATCAA
>CAXNCW010000157.1:0-3373 GCA_964200955.1 Legionellaceae bacterium | reverse complement strand
GTAAAGCCGCTAGTAATCTTGAATTAGATTTGATGAATGTCTCATTGATTTTATATGCAGAACATGAATTTAATGCTTCAACTTTTGTTGCACGTGTTACTGCATCAACATTGTCGGATTTTTATTCAGCAATTACTTCAGCAATTGGTACTTTGCGTGGACCCTTACATGGGGGTGCAAATGAAGCGGCGATGGAATTAATTAATAAATTTAATGATAGTGATGCTGTTGAAGAAAAATTAATGCAAATGTTGAGAAATAAAGAAAAAATCATGGGTTTTGGACATAGAGTGTATAAAGATTGTGATCCGCGTTCTGATATTATTAAAATTTGGTCAAAAAAATTAGGGGTTTTTAAAAAAAATTTATCATTATATAATATTTCTGAACGTATTGAAAAAATTATGCGAAGAGAAAAACGATTATTTCCTAACTTAGATTTTTATAGCGCATCAGCATATAATTATATTGATATTCCCACTATATTATTTACACCAATATTTGTAATATCAAGAATTACTGGATGGTCGGCTCATATTTTCGAACAAAGAGCGGATAATCGGTTAATTAGACCATCTTCAGAATATGTCGGTCCAGAGTTAAGGCCATTCATTACTATTAATTCCAGAGGGTAATATATGTCTAAAGTAGCTGTAGAAAATAATGTTAAACCTGATTACGATAAAGTAATGCTTGAAATTGCGGATTATGTTGGCAATTATCAAATTGTTAATTCTGAAGCTTATGACATTGCGCGTTTATGTTTGTTTGATGCTTTAAGCTGTGGTTTATTAGCATTAAATTTTCCAGAATGTACAAAATTATTGGGACCAATAGTACCCAATGCAACTTTAGTTAATGGCGCGCGTGTCCCAGGAACGGATTATCAATTAGATCCAATACAAGCTGCATTTAATATTGGGACTATGCTACGTTGGCTGGATTTTAATGATACTTGGTTAGCTGCTGAATGGGGGCATCCATCTGACAATTTGGGTGCAATTTTAGCGTTATCTGATTATCTTGATAGATCTAAAATTCGTGCATTAACTATGTATGATGTTTTGACGGCAATGATTAAAGCTTATGAAATTCAAGGATGTTTTGCTTTAGAAAATAGTTTTAATGCTGTTGGCTTGGATCATGTTATCTTAGTAAAATTAGCGAGTGCTGCTGTTGCTGCGCAATTATTGGGCGCTGATAAACAACAAGTATTGCGAACATTATCACAAGTATTTGTCGATGGACAAAGTTTACGGACTTATAGACATGCACCGAATACTGGTTCGAGAAAATCTTGGGCGGCTGGGGATGCTACTGCGCGTGGCTTAAGATTAGCTTTTATGGTTAACTCCGGTGAAATGGGTTATCCCAGTGCTTTAAGCGCACCAAAATGGGGTTTTTATGATGTTGCTTATCGTGGTAATACTTTTAAATTCCCGCAAAAATATGATAGTTATGTGATGGAAAATATTTTGTTTAAAATTGCTTATCCAGCAGAATTTCATGCGCAAACTGCGGTAGAGTCTGCAATTGCATTGCATAAATTATTTATAGAAAAATATGCTGATATTAGTAAAATTGATTTAATCACACATGCAGCAGCAATTAATATTATTAGTAAACAAGGGCGATTATATAATGCCGCTGATAGAGATCATTGTTTACAATATATGGTTGCAGTCGCTTTATTATATGGTAATTTACAAGCAGAATATTATTCTGATCAATTTGCATTAGATCCGCGAATTGATATTTTAAGATCAAAAATGTATGTTAGTGAAAATGTAAGCTTTTCTCATGATTACTATGATGTTAATAAACGTTCAATTGCTAATAGTGTGCAATTGCATTTTAATGATGGTTCAAAAAGTGATTTAATTACTATCGAATATCCACTTGGGCATAAGCGTCGCCGTCAAGAAAGTATGCCCGCATTATTTGATAAAATCACTAAAAATCTCGCGACTAGGTTGGCTATAAATAAAGTAGATGCTATTATGAAATTAATGAATGATTCTGTAACTTTAGTAGCAATGCCTGTCGCTGATTTTATGGATTTATGGCAAGTTGCGAATGGTTGTTGAAATTTTTACAGATGGTGCTTGTCGTGGTAATCCTGGTCCCGGTGGTTGGGGTGTCTTGTTAAAATATAATGAAATTATTAAAACTCTTTATGGTTATGAAACATATACAACTAATAATCGTATGGAATTGCTGGCTGCTATTAAAGGTATTGAACTGTTAAAACGTTCATGCACTATAAATTTATTTACTGATTCACAATATTTATGTAAAGGTATGAGTGAATGGTTAAAAAATTGGAAAAAGCGTAATTGGCTAACTGCAAAGAAAATGCCAATTAAAAATATTGATTTATGGAAAAATCTTGATGAACTGGCCATGAAACATGCTATATCTTGGCATTGGATCAAAGGCCATTCTGGTCATTATGAAAATGATTTTGTAGATGCTTTAGCTAATAAAGCGATTGATGAAATGGTTAATATTAAAGAATAAATTTATGATACGTCAAATTGCTTTGGATACAGAAACCACAGGTCTTAGAATTGAGGATAAGCATCGTATTATTGAAATTGCTGCTGTAGAATTATACGATCGAAAAATAACTGGCAAGATTTTTCATACTTATTTAAATCCACATCGACCTGTTGATACTGGGGCATTTCGTATTCATGGTTTAAGTGACGATTTTTTAAAAAAGCAGAAAAATTTTGTTGATATTGCTGAAGATTTTATGAATTTTATCGCTGATAGTGAATTAATTATTCATAATGCTGTTTTTGATGTAAGTTTCTTAAACTATGAATTATTAAATATTGCTTGGCCAATGCGTATTGCAGATACGTGTAAAATTTTTGATACATTAATATATGTACGAGAAAAACATGCAGGTCAACGTAATAATTTAGATGCTTTGTGTAAGCGATATGATGTTAGTAATTCTCATCGAAAATTGCATGGTGCATTATTGGATGCAGAACTTTTAGCTTTAGTTTATTTAGCTATGACCGGTGGGCAAATTGAACTATTTGCTGATGAACACAATATATTTGAATCTGCAACATCATCATCAAATGTAGATGCAACAGTTGTTACTGATAGTGTATGTGTTGATGATACAGTAGTTATTATGCCCACCGCAGAAGAATTACAACAACATCAAGATCTCATGCATTTTATTCAGCAAAGGAAATAAGGGGATTTCTAATTTTAGGAGCGATTATTAATAATTAATTCTAAAGGCGATTTGGATTGACAAGATTTGTAAAATAAATACTCTTTTGGTAGAGTAATGCGATGCATAATTTCTTGTAAACAATATTTTCCTATAATTAATAATTTATGAATA
>CAXNCW010000156.1:0-3384 GCA_964200955.1 Legionellaceae bacterium | reverse complement strand
GCTCTTAAACTTATTGCTCCTAATAAAACAAGTTGGCACCATGTTGTAATCAAATTAGCATCATAAAGAAGCATTACAGCAGATTAGGTTACGAGATCCCTAAGATGAAAATAACGCATAACCAAAACCACGAATAGTTTTAATAACAGGATTATCTTGCTTATTATTATCCAATTTATTACGTAAATTACTTATATGAACATCAATGCTACGATCATAAATTGTATATTTACGACCTAAGGCATACTCTGTAAGTTCCTGTTTAGAAAAAACTTGTCCTGGAGTTTTTAGCAACATTTCTAAAATATTAAACTCTATATTAGTTAATTCTAATGGTTTATCTAAATAAAAAGCACAGCGTTTAGTCCGATCTAAGATCAAATCATGAGATGCAATAATAGGAGATCTTACCGCATGATTATGCGGTTGCGTACGGCGTAAAATTGCACGCAATCGTGCAACTAACTCACGCAAATCACAAGGTTGCGTTAAATAATCATCAGCACCAATTTCTAAACCAACCAGTTTATCGATATCATCAATACGACTCGTTAACATTAATATTGGTGTTTGTATATATTGACGAATAGTTTTTAATACAGCAAAGCCATTAATTTTTGGTAACATCACATCTAACAATATAATATCTATCTTTTCATTTAATGCTTTTTTAATTGCAATTTCACCGTTATTAGCGCTTATTACATTAAAATTATGCTTAGTTAAAGCTGCCGTTAATAAATCAGTGAATTCTAAATCGTGATTAGCTAACAAAATAGAAGACTGTAAGATATCCATATATTATTTAGCATCCATATTGCGTTTATCAAAACATGATAATAACTTAATTCTTCTGCTATCTGCATTAATTATTTTAAATTCAAAATTATCAATAGTAATAACTTCACCGCGCTTAGGTAAACAACCGAATTCTGCCATAACTATACCAGCAATAGTATCATAATTCATATGACTTAAATTCGCTTGCAATTGTTCATTGAATTCTTCAATTGGAGTATAAGCTTTCACTATATAATGTAAATCATTATGTTTTTTTATATAGGTTTCATCATCAATATCAAATTCATCTTCAATATCGCCAATAATTTGTTCTATAATATCTTCAAGAGTTACAAAACCGCTAATATTGCCATACTCATCTACAACTAATGCCATATGATTGCGATGATTACGAAATTCCCTCAATAATAAATCTAATCTTTTGCTTTCTGGCACAAAAGTAGCATGACGTAATAGATCTTGCAAATCAAAGTTTTGACTATTATTTAATGTATAACGTAATAAATCTTTTGCATGTAAAATTCCAATAATCTCATCAAGATTATTCCCTGTAACTGGAAAACGTGAATGACCAGATGTCGTAATGATATTAATTAATTGCTCAAAAGAAGCATCATATGGAATACATAATATCTGTTTTTTAGGTAGCATAATATCACGAACTTGCATATTAGCTAATTGGATGACACCTTCTATCATCTCTAAAGTTTCAGAATCAATTAAAGATCTAACTTGTGCATCACGTAATAAAGTAATTAGTTCCTCTTTATTTTTCGGTGCAATTTGTAATATATACTTTATTTTTGTCAACCACGAGATATCATCATCTTTATTCATCATGATCTCCTTGATAAGGATTATCAAAATTTAATATTTCTAATAAATTGATTTCTTCTGTCTGCATAATTAATGTTTCTTGTTCATCACTATGATCAAAACCTAATAAATGTAATATCCCATGAATAGTAATATGAGCCCAATGTATAATTAAAGCTGTATCTATGTTGGGGTGATGAGGCTGATTCTCAACCTCTTGCAATAAAATCGCAGGACAAATAATAATATCGCCAAGTAATGGGTACTTCAATTCCATTACATTATGGCCTTGAAATGGAAACGCCAAAATATTTGTTGGTCTATTTTGTTGACGATATTGATGATTGAGCGTGGTAATTTCATTAATAGTTACCAAACGAATAGTTAATTCTGCTTGTTGGCGATGTTTTTTTAAAGTCAAAATCGCCCACTTTTTTAAATATTGTTTAGTAATTGGCAATTTGTCATTGCAAGCTATTTGAATATCTATATGATAGTTTTTCATAATTTAATGCTCGATATTAATTTGTTGGATCAAAGGTTGTTGCCATGGCCCAGAGATTTTATAAGTATAACTATTAATTTTTTGCATACTTTGATTAATAATTTTCATGGCAGCCCATGTCGCAAGTCCAGCAATGGGACCAATTATCGGACCACCTGCAATCGTCGCCACAATAGGCAAACTGGCAGTAAAATGTGGCGAAATTTTTAAGGTAACATTATATAATTTTTTAATGATATCTAAATCCCCATGAATTGTTGCATATGCCACAGGACCATCAATATAACTATTCTCTGTAGCCAAAACACCCTTATTGATAATTAGATTTCCTTGAAAAATATCGAATGCATAACCAGTATTAGATAAATCGCTAAAATCTAATTTTAAACGTCGTGGAATCGTCTGCAGACTAAGGATACTCAGTAATTTACCTATACCAATTTTTTCTTCAGTTTTACGATTTAAATTAGTAATTATACCATCTTTTAACAACATATTAATATTTCCTGTATTTTGTTCTATCGCAAAATCGGTAACATTACCGAGCCAGCGACTATCAAAGTTAATATCACTATATTTGGCTGTAATTATTGGAGCTAAGACTAAGCTATTAAATAATTTAGCTAAATCCTTAATAATAATATGCATTTTTACAGAGGTGAAATTTTTAATTTTATTATATGTCCATGATCCTTGAAGCGTCATATAATTATTAATTATACCATCAAAATTATTGTGTTTCTCTGCATCAAGATGATAATTTAAATTTGCATGTATAACATCTTGTTGCCGAATTTTTATGCGCCAATCTTGTTCAGATAATTGTTTAATTATTATGCTTAAATTTTCCAAATTCCAATCATGAATTTGGAATTTTTTGATATTGATATGAATAATGTTAGTAAATGCGCTATTAATGAGTACATCAATACTATTATTAATAGCAAATGTAATATTAAACATTACAGTGTTATCTTGATTATTAGGATGTTGTTCTGAGTGCATAACAATATTTAATGGAATAATTGTATTGGCATTTTTTTTAAAATTTGCAGTAATTTTACTAAAACTTAGACCATGATGATTGAAATTAATAGTACCAGTAGTATCATATAAACTCATTTGTAATACATTATTATGAATATTTAATGTATTATGATCAAGTTTTACTTGGCCTGCGACTAAAATTTGATTATTCTCTGGATATAAAGGAAATTGCAAATCGAGTTTGAGATCGACCAAATCATTGATCTTGAGTATAT
>CAXNCW010000155.1:0-3401 GCA_964200955.1 Legionellaceae bacterium | reverse complement strand
GCTGCACATCAAGAAATTCTGTCTAGTATCACTAGATATAAACCATAAAATTTATGCAAGATCTAGCAAACAAAAACATATTATTAGGCATTTGCGGTAGTATTGCAGCATACAAAGCTGCAATTTTAATTCGCGAACTACGTCATGCTGGTGCTTTAGTAAAAGTAGTGATGACCACAGTGGCGACACAATTTATTACACCACTCACCATGCAAGCTCTAAGTGGCAATGAAGTTCGTACAGATTTATTAGATACTAGTGCTGAACAAGCCATGAACCATATTGAATTAACCCGTTGGGCCGATTATTTTATAATTGCTCCAGCATCGGCAAATTGTTTAAGTAAATTGGCTCATGGCTATGCTGATGATTTATTATCAACTCTGTATTTAGTTAATCGCAATCCAGTCCTGGTGTGCCCCGCGATGAATAGCTGCATGTGGACACATCCAGCAACACAAAATAATTGCACCATATTACGACAACATGGTGTGTTAATATTAGCACCACAAACTGGATTACAAGCCTGTGGTGAATACGGTGCTGGTTGTTTACCAGATAGTATTTTGATTATTAATACTTTAAGATTAATGACTATTAAGAATCTCATGTCAGGCCAAAACATTATGATAACTGCTGGTGCTACACGGGAACCTATTGATGCTGTGCGTTTCATTAGCAATCTTAGTTCTGGCAAAATGGGCTATGCTCTGGCAATGGCGGCATATATTGCGGGCGCTAACGTCACCGTCATTAGTGGCACCACCAATGATATACCACCAATACTAGACGGCATTACTGTTAATACTGTACAATCAGCACAAGATATGTATGAACAAGTGAAGCAACAATGGCAAGAACAAATGATTTTTATTGGATGTGCGGCTGTAGCGGATTTTTGTATCAATAAACCTGCAGCTACAAAAATCAAAAAACATTTACATGAAAATTTATCATTAAATTTACAAAAAACTCAAGATATATTGGCATATATTAGTAATTTAAGTAATGCTAAATATATTATTGGTTTTGCAGCAGAAGTTTCCGACCTTATTGTCAATGCAAAAGAAAAATTACATAAAAAACATATTGATATGATCATAGCTAACCCAGTAGGTATCAATTTGGGCTTTGAACAAGATCATAATCAAGCAATAGTTATTACTAAAACTCAAGAGATACCTTTAGAAAAAATGCATAAAATAACTATGGCTAAAGAAATTATAAAAATACTTGCAGAACAATTAAACATAGGAACTTGTTTTGGACACGTTCCCAATCATTTTTTATAAGGAAGCATATGCCCCAAGCAATACAATTAAAAATTATGGATACACGTATTGGTACCATTATTTCGCTACCACATTATGCCACTACTGGATCAGCTGGCCTGGATTTACGCGCTTGTATTAATGAGCCTTTACAGATATCTGGCCAAGAAACTGTATTACTTCCCACTGGTATCGCCATATATATTGCCGACCCACGATTAGCAGCAGTAATCTTACCGCGCTCAGGTCTTGGTCATAATCATGGTATTGTTTTAGGCAATTTAGTCGGTTTGATTGATTCTGATTATCAAGGGGAACTAAAAATTTCTTGTTGGAATCGTAATTACGATCATTTTACAGTTAATCCTGGTGATCGTATTGCTCAAATAGTATTTTTAAATATTGCACAAATAGAATTTTCTGTAGTAGAAGCTTTTTCTGAAACTGAAAGAGGTAATAATGGATTTGGTAGCTCAGGTAAACAATAATTTTTGTGAACGACAAATAGCACGTCATGTATTTCGTGCTTATGATATTCGTGGCATAGTCAATGAAGAACTCGATGGCGATGCTTATTATACTATTGGCCGAGCGGTGGCGACCCATTTACAATCAACCAGGAAAATTTTTATTGCACGTGATGGGCGCTTAACTAGTGAATACTTAGCTAATGCCTTAATTCAAGGGTTATTAAATAGCAATGTTGATGTTATTGATTTAGGTGCAGTGGCAACACCAGTGATGTATTTCGCTACACATATAGGTGTTACTGATTGTGGATTAATGGTAACAGGTAGTCATAATCCTGCCAATTATAATGGTATTAAAATAGTATTATTTGGTAAAACCTTAATACAAAATGATATTGATAATTTATATAATCTCATCATTAAAGGTGATTTTCCAAATGGTAAAGGACAGTTAACGCAACATAATATTTTACCACAATACATTCAACGTATTTTACAAGATATAAAATTACAGCGGCAGCTAAAAGTTGTAGTTGATTGTGGTAATGGTATTGCAGGCATAACTATTCCTAAGGTTTTAACTGCTCTTGGATGTCATGTAATTCCATTATTTTGCGAAGTTGATGGTAATTTTCCTAATCATCATCCTGATCCAACAGACGCCAAAAATCTTATTGATCTGCAACGCGAAGTCATTGCACAGCAAGCGGATATTGGTTTGGCTTTTGATGGCGATGCTGATAGATTAGGTGTAGTTACTAATATCGCTGATATCATTTGGCCAGATCGCTTAATGATGTATTATGCGCAGCACATATTAACTACACTTCCTGGTGCTACCATTGTGTTTGATGTTAAATGCTCGCGCAATTTAGCAAAAATAATTCAGGCAGCTGGTGGCATTTCACAAATGTGCCCAACAGGGCACTCTATTGTTAAAAGCATCATGAAGCAAGCTAACGCAGCTCTAGCTGGCGAAATGAGTGGCCATTTATTTTTTAAAGATCGATGGTATGGATTTGATGATGCGTTATATAGTGCTTGTCGCTTATTAGAGCTTATTACACAATCACCGCAAACAGTTGCAATGCAATTTAATGCTATTCCAGATAGTATTAATACACCTGAAATCAAAATACCAATAACTGATGCAGAAAAATTTATTTTTATAGAAAAATTATATAAAATAGCGCAATTCGCTAATGGTGAAATAATTACTATAGATGGTATCCGCGTGGAATTTGATGATGGCTGGGGATTACTTCGTGCATCTAATACTACCCCGTATTTAATTGCACGTTTTGAAGCGACTACTGTCCACAGTTTAGAACGCATCAAACAACTATTTAGGGAACAAATGTTGAAAGTTGATCAAAATTTAATAGTAAATTTTTAAGTTTGTAGGTAAGGATCGTGCACGGTCCTAAATTACGTATTATCACATAGGAGTTAAATCATGAGCTTTACTTTACCGACTTTACCGTATGCATTAGATGCCTTAGTACCATATATTTCTCAAGAAACTTTAGAATATCATTATGGCAAACATCATCAAGCTTACGTTACTAATTTAAATAATTTAATTATTGATACTAATTTTGCTGATTTAACTTTAGAAGAAATTATTAAAACTTCTAAAGATAGTATTTTTAATAATGCA
>CAXNCW010000154.1:0-3416 GCA_964200955.1 Legionellaceae bacterium | reverse complement strand
GTAGATTTATTACATAAAGAAAAGATGTTGCCGCTGTATTTATCAACTGGAGAGCAGCAGCGAGTTGGTATCGCGCGTGCAGTAGTACATAAACCGGAGTTATTGTTAGCTGATGAACCCACTGGTAATTTAGATCCAATGTTATCATTAAATATTATGAAATTATTAGAACAATTTAATAATGTTGGTGTGAGTATTTTAATTGCCACTCATGATTTATCATTAATTGCTGGTATGAAGCATAGAATCGTTGTGTTACGTGGTGGCTGTATATGTTGAGTAATTGTTTGCAGGCAATAAGAGTTTTAGGTTTTCATCATGCTCAATCGGCTACAAATAGTTTGATTTTATTATGGCGTAATCCTTTAGTGACGGCGATTACTGTTATTGTTATTGCTATTACTCTGTCGCTACCGGTAGTGTTTGGGTTATTATCTGACAATATTCGTCTATTAATTAATAATTGGCAATATGATGGACGTATTGATTTGTATTTAAAAGATAAATTGCCATCAGAAGTACAAAAGTCTTTATTAATAGCAATTAAGCAATTTCCAGGGGTACAACAAGTAATATTAAAGACGGCAGCTGATTCTTTGACTGAATTACAGCAACAAGCAGGAATGCATGATATAATGCAATATTTAAATGCTAATCCTCTGCCTGATATCATTAAGATTACACCAGATACTACTTGCAATCAACCAGAAAAACTTGCAAATCTGTTAAATTCATTGCATAATTTAACTCAAGTAGATCAAAATAAATTCGATACGAATTGGATTGTTCGTTTATATATTCTCTTGAATTTTGTAAAAAAAATCACATATATATTAATGTCGGTTTTATCGATGGCTGTTATTTTAATTATTAGCAATACATTATGCTTAGCAGTACATCACCGTGCTGATGAGGTTCGAGTACTAAAATTAATCGGTGCTACTGATGTCTTTATTGCTCGTGGGTTTTTATATTCAGGGTTATGGTATGGTTTACTTGGTGCTGTATTAGCAATATTATTAGTAAATATTTTTATGTTAGTTATTGATGTGGTATTACAAGAATTAATTCAAGTATATCAAATTCATAATTATAGTGTGCGTGGATTATCAGTATTGCAGGCTTATCAAGTGGTGTTGGTTGCAATTATGTTGGGTTGGCTAAGTTCCCAGTTCGCTGTAAAGAAGCAACTGGCCTTGATCTAAGGCATTATTAGGAAATAACTTATTAATTGATGTGTAATTTGGCTAAATTGTTTAATGTTTATTTGAGGTGATGTGTATGGTTAAACAATTGCAATGGGGCGCAGTAAATCTTCCTATAGGTAGTTTAGAAGCTTATATGAATTATGTTAATCAAATCCCGATGTTGTCAGCTGAAGAAGAATATAGATATGCCGAACGTTATCAATTAGATGGTGATATTGAAAGCGCACGACGTTTAGTGCTGGCGCATGTGCGTTATGTTGTTCGTGTTGCTCGCGGTTATTTAGGTTATGGATTACCATTAAATGATTTAATTCAAGAAGGTAGTGTTGGTTTAATGAAAGCTGTGAAACGCTTTGATCCAAAAATCGGAGTAAGGTTAGTTTCTTTTGCTGTGCATTGGATTAAAGCAGAAATTCATGAATATGTATTGCGTAATTGGCGTATTGTTAAAGTGGCGACTACTAAAGCTCAGCGTAAATTATTTTTTAATTTACGCCATTTAAAGCCGCGTTTAGGGTGGTTTACTAAAGATGAAGTTAATGCTGTTGCTAATGATTTGGGTGTTAGTTGCGAAGATGTGTTAATTATGGAGCAGCGTTTAAATGCTATGGATGCATCATATGATGCTAAATGCGATGATGATGATAATTCGTTAAATATACCAGTAAATTATTTGCATGATGCGCAAAATGATCCAGCAATATTAATTGAGCAAGAACGTGGTGAAACACAAAATCGTGGTGATTTATTACAGGCTTTGGAGCAGTTAGACAAACGTAGTCAAGATATTTTAAAACAACGTTGGTTGGCTGATAATAAAGCAACATTGCAAGATTTAGCCAAACAATATAATGTTTCTGCTGAAAGAATTCGGCAGTTGGAAATTAATGCTATGAAAAAATTACGTTTATTGTTCAATACTTAATGGTTAATATTTTATATATATTGACAATATATATAAAATAAGATACTATTTGTCCATATATAAAACAGATGTAAATTATTATGGAAGGAGTGATCATTATGAAATATAATATCAAAGAAGAAAATTTGTTATTTAAATTAGCTCAGAGCAGTGACTCTGTAATAAAACAAGATATAGAAATGGTTATGATAGCAGTAAAACATTATGGTAGTACTTTAAAATATGTTCAGCCAGATTTTAAAAAAGATAGAAAAATTGTGATGACAGCAGTAGAGCATTATGGTAGTGCTTTGCAATATGCTGAAGATTTTCAAAATGATCAAGAAATTGTGCTAAAAGCCGTAGAAAACGATGGTTGCGCATTACAATATGCTCATCCAGATCTGAAAAATGATAAAGAAGTGGTGCTAAAAGCAGTACAGAATTGGAGTACCTCTTTTCAATATGCAAGTCAAGAACTGAGACAGAATCAAGAATTTGTTTTGCAAGCAGTAGGGATAAGTGTTGATGTTTTAGCATATGCCAGTGAAGAATTAAAACAAAATAGAGAATTTATTTTGAAAGCAATAAAGATCAATGGTAGTGCTCTACAATATGCTAGTAACTCACTGAAAAATGATCCTGTATTGTTGCGATATGCCAATTTAAATTATTCATTTTTAATGCATACATTGTCGATATTAGCTGCTAGTGTATTATCAATGATCATTGGTATGTTAATATTAGCAAGTATCAGTGTGCTGCCTATGGTCCCTGTAAGTGTTCTGCCTATGGTCTCTGTAATTGTTGGCTTGTCATTAGCAGCCACAGGAATGGCGTTTACTGGTTTTTTTGCGTACAAGGCTGTAAAAAATCAATTGACCGTTAATGATTATCAGGTTGCTCTTCCAAATGTAAGTGGTTAATATCGAATATCTTCCTAAGCTTGATCTGGATTGCTGTTCATAATATAGACATCAATTTCTGCGCTATTACGCACGATTTCATCCGCTAAACTGCGTTTGAAGAAATCTTTCCAACGTGGTTTGATATATTTTGCAATCATTATCAGCGTGACGTTTTGTTCATGAGCAAAATCTAAAATTTGTGTGACGATATTTAATCCATTTAAGATTTGTATCTTCGCACCTAATTGTTTAGCTAGTGCTAAATTGGCTGTGATTTGATGATTTTGAGCAATGTTTTTATGTAACGGTGTTTCTACATAAACTCCGATCCAATTAGATTGGAGACTCGTGGCCATTTGTTTGGCGGTACGAATTAATTTTAATGAATTTTTGCTG
>CAXNCW010000153.1:0-3508 GCA_964200955.1 Legionellaceae bacterium | reverse complement strand
CTTACTAGCAGTTTCCCAGTTATCAAAGTAGATTCTATTTGAATATTCATTCGCTCCATATCGATTTTTAGCGCCATGATCTATATCAGTAAAGACTCCTTTTTGGGCTTGTTCTTTAATCAGATCTATAGAGGTTCCATGATATTTGTTTCCAAAAAATAAATTAAGAAAATTACGTCTATCTGGACATAGATCGTCTTTAGGTACAGCATTAAAGAGATTTTCTTTGATTTGTATATTTATTTTATCTTGAGATAATATAAAATCATAAGTTTTTATGACAGGTTTAATTTTTTTACCAAATAAAAATTTCTCAAATTTTTCTATTAATTTTCGTTGCATAATTTACCCTTAAAAATAATTAACAAAAACAAGATATTATCATTGTATACTTAATAAGTATTTATTGTCAAATTTATTTCAAATTGATATAATTTTGATTCAGATGAATGTATGAGAACAATAATATGAAATTAAGTTTAGCCATTGACTATATAAAATCAAAATATCCCACCATGCCTTCAAATATTGAACAAAGAATCATTGCGGCTCTTACAATTATTGATGAGGTAAAAGAATTTTTAGGTATGTTTAATGCAGAAGATTTAGATATATTATATAAAATTGAGATGATAAACCCAAGTTATTTTCCTGGATTATCAGAATCAGCAGCTAAAACAATACTAGCTTTACATAACGCTAACCCTGCATTACCAGTTTCTTTATTATTAGATACCACTAGAGAATGTTCTCTTCGAAATAGACCTTGGGAAAGTTTAAGAGCGTTTTCAAGAATAGCGCGTTCTGATTCTAAACAAATAAATAAAGAAAATATCACCAATTTAATAAATCTTAATTCAGACCTTTTTGAGATTAAGAGCTTTGATATTCAAAAACAAGCAGAGTTGAAGGCACAACCTATACTATGCGAACTTCTTTTTGAAAACGATCGTTTTTTCAAAAAAGCTATAGACAAAGTTAACTATGTAGCAAAAATTGAAATGTTAGAGATGACATATAATAAAAATAATAAAAAAATCCCTAATAAAATCCACTTTATATGGTTGGGTGGAACGTTACCAAAAAAATATCAAGATAATATCATCAAATTAGCTGTTGTTGCCAAACGCTCTGGATTTGAGATTACTCTTTGGACGGACAATCCTATTAAACAAGCAAACAATACTGCAAGAAATCTACATGATTTTGTAAACATAACAATAGCAGATGATAATTTAGTGGTTGCCAACTTAAAAATTAGACATATTAACGAGCTGATGCCTGTGATAGAAGCAGATCCATTGTATAAATACAATAATTTGGCAAAAAAATTTTCATATTGCATCAATCGCGAATTAATCAGTTTTAAAAATTATGCCTCTGCTTCAGATTTTTTGCGATTGGAAATTATTAGGCAAGAAGGAGGATATTATTTTGACACTGATACTGGGTTTAATTTAAATCATGACAGTAAATTGGTTGCAGATGCCGTACCACATTTCGGCATAATAACAAATATCTTATTAAGCTGCGTACCATCCATATCTGACTGCAATCTTATGACCGTACTGGATTACAGTGGGTGCAATGACATTATTGCTGCACAACCTAATCATAGGGTATTAATAGATGCTATTACAATGGCCATTGATAATTATTTAAAATTTGATAAAAATTACGTCTCAGTAAAAGAAAATATAAAGTTACTAGTAAATACCACAAAAATGGACTTAAAGCGTAGTCCATTTGGCCCCAACTCACCTATATACTTCGACAGATTATCAACAACAAGTGATCGGGCAAATCTTTCAATAGAAGCAGCAGGACCTGCTGTATTTTTAGAGGCGTTAAAACAATTATGGAAATCTAAGGACAATAACACACTTAAAGCTCTTAGTTCCTTAGGTCAGGTGACGACCGTATGCAATGCTGGTAAGCGCGACCTTATGAAAATAGCTGGTATTTATGTAACATCGAATTCTGATCAAACCTGGCTTAAAAAAGAGAAAAAATATTCATCATTTGATGATACAGAAATTCCAAACGCACGATTTGTTCTTTAAACATTGGTCGATTCATTTCTGGTAATATGTAATCAACTTCCACATCATTTCTATCTGTACATAAAATCAGCCCAATAGAATTATTTTCATGTGGCAACTTAACTTTTTCATCAAGTAATTTAAGGTATAGGTTCATTTTACCAGCATACTCAGCTTTAAAGCGCGACATTAAATGATTTTATCGAATATGATGCAAAAATTACTGAATGTTTAATGTAATCAGAATATTTAACTGCTAAAGGTTGTATTGATTTACCAATTTTACATTTAAGCGCCAATGCAAAAACTTCTTGGATAAAATGGTTTAATAGCATTGAAGCTGGATTATCAACAAACGGCAATTGGTTACTAATTAAAGATTTTGCAGCAAAAGCTGCTGAAAATACTGCGCGACTTGCGGCGCTATTTCATTTATTTTTAGGCAAAGATGGCGATATTACTTTATTTTTTAATAAATTATTTAATATGCGCCTTGCAAGTGCGGCTAAAACAGGATTTGTATTTTTGTAATATGGCAACATAATAAGCGCTATAGATAACGCCCAGCCTTTACCGCGTTCCCATGTATTATCATCAATATTAATTAAATTATCTTTAAAAATTTGCCTTGAATGTGCATTAAACAAACTCCACGCGATAACTAAATCGCAAGCAGGATCACCAATACCTAAATCAGAAAAATCAATTACAGCACTGAGCCTATTATTTTGTACTAAAATATTTCCCGGTAAAAAATCTCCATGCACCCATACTAGATCTTGCTTCCAATATTCAAGATTAGATAATTGATCCCATAAATCTGTTGCGATGTTGATATCAATTTCATCATTTAATTTATTTAACGCAGTTCTTGTTTCATGATCAAGTTCGTCAGTTTTTAAAGGAATACCACGACGTGACATCGGAGCATTCGCTAATTTAATACTATGTAATTCATTTAAAAATAACGCTAAGTCTTTAGCAAGTAATGCATATTCATCTTTTTCTTCAAAATTTGGATTAGCGCCTTCATGCCATTTACTAATTGTCCAAGACCACGGATAAGATGCATCTGCATGACCTTTAAAAATTGGTTCAGAAATAGGTATTTGCAAAAATTTAGCAATTTTAGGAATCCACTCATATTCTTTTGCTATATTTTTATCAACATTGCCAGCAGTCCATTCAATTCTTGGTAAACGCACGATATAATCATCGTCTACACGAAATAAAGAATTATCAGTACCACTAGATGATACGGCTTTTATAGACAAATTGGCCAGTGATGGATATTGATTATTAATAAGATTTTTAATAATTGCTTCATCAATGTTTAATTCATTTTCGTGCATTTTCATCATGATTCTTTATTTTTATATTTTGTTATTTTTCCATTTTGATAAATTTTTGTCAATTGGTAATTTATTCATACCGTTTTCGTTTTCAATTGTTACAATAGTTTGATA
>CAXNCW010000152.1:0-3515 GCA_964200955.1 Legionellaceae bacterium | reverse complement strand
TGGTACAGCGCGCCTGGTACGCGATTCGGCTTGGCGCGATCAAGGAATAGGGGTTTTAGCTGATTTAGGGTCACATTTATTGGATACAGTAAATTTTTGGTTTGGAACACAACCGATTAAATTTGATATTGTTGCAATGAATTTTTTTGAAAATAAGGCTCCAGATCATGTAGTCATTATTAATAAAAAAACACAGCCACAATTAACTTTTGAAATGAGTCTATTTTCTTGGCGTAATCATTTTATATGTGATGTGGTCGCTGAGAAAGGCTCGGCCCATATTGAATCATTATGCAAATGGGGGCCAAGCCGCTTTACGTATCGACAACGTATATTACCAAGTGGTAGACCGCCAGAACAAAGTACAACTTTAGTACAAGATGATCCAACATGGGCGTTGGAATATGAACATTTTAAAAATCTGATATTGAATAGAATAACAACTGATTTATCAATTGATTTATGGATACAGCAAGAGTTAAATCGTTTGGCTATATCACATTCTATAGAGAATACAGTATGATTAATGATCAGCAAAAGATAAAGATAGCTTGTGTTAGTATGACACATTTGGGTTTAATTTATGCAGCGGCGTTTACTAACAAAGGATTTAATGTTATTGGTTATGATGACAATTCATTGTTAGTGAGTCAACTGCAACAATCGCATTTTCCAGTCAATGAACCACAACTTAAAGAATTAGTTGCAAACTGCAGTATAAAGCTACAATTTACTGATGATTTAAAGCAATTGAGTACTTGTAATTTGGTGTTTATTGCTTGTGATGTGCCCACTGATACTGATGGTAATAGTAATCTTCAGGTGATTGATAAATTAATCGAAAAAGTTATCCCGGTGTTATCTGATAGAGCCTGTTTAATACTGTTATCACAAGTCCCACCGGGTTATACCCGAAAAATCCTATTTGATACGAGTAGATTATTTTATCAAGTTGAAACACTTATTTTTGGACGCGCTGTTGAGCGAGCATTATATCCTGAGCGTTATATTGTTGGCGCTAAAGATCCTAACGCAGAATTACCACCAGATTATTTAGCTTTATTATCATCATTTAATTGTCCCATTTTAAAAATGCGCTATGAAAGTGCAGAGCTTGCTAAGATTTCTATTAATATGTTTTTAGTTTCTTCAGTTACGACTACAAATATGATTGCAGAAATTTGTGAAAATATTGGTGCTGATTGGGAAGAAATTGCGCCAGCATTAAAATTGGATAAACGTATAGGTCAACATGCTTATTTAACACCAGGTTTAGGAATTTCCGGTGGTAATTTAGAGCGAGATTTAAATACTATTATTAAGATTGGGCAAGCAAAAGACACTGATGTAGGTGTCGTTAATTCTTGGCTTAAAAACTCTAAGTATCGACGAGATTGGGTATTGCGTTGCTTGAAAGAACATCTGTTTAAATATATTAAAAATCCAGAGATTTGTGTACTTGGTCTGGCTTACAAACCAGATACGCATAGTATTAAAAATTCGCCATCAATTGCGTTGTTAGAACAATTAAAAGGCTATCGAATCAAGGCTCATGATCCTGTTGTGAAGAATATTGATTTGGAGCATGTGACCCAAGAATCTGAAAGTATGTATGCTATGAAGGCTGCTGATGTCATAATTATTATGACACCATGGATGGAATATAAACAGCTTTCGGTTGAAATTTTACAACAACAAATGCAAGGAAATACGATTATTGATCCGTTTCGAGTATTAAATATTGATGCTCAGCATCGTGAACAAATTAATTATTTTAGTTTAGGGATATAAATATTTTTAATGTAAGGAAGATCATTATGCTGAGGCATCTGAATAATAATGTAATTCAACCTAAGCGGGTTGTTATTCTGGGCGCGAAAGGATTTGTTGGGGCAGCAATTGTCAGAAAATTAGCTAGAACAAATATTGATACTGTTGCAATTGGGCGTGAAGAGCTTGATTTGTCTACAGCAAATGCGGCTGAGAAATTAATTAAAATTTTACATCCGAATGATGCCTTAGTGATTATTGCCGCAAAAGCACCATGTAAGAATCATGATATGTTATTGCAAAATATTCAGATGATAAAACCGGTTTGTGATGCGCTGTTGCAGC
Source organism: Legionellaceae bacterium (assembly GCA_964200955.1). Lineage (GTDB taxonomy): Bacteria > Pseudomonadota > Gammaproteobacteria > Legionellales > Legionellaceae > CAXNCW01. The sequence goes on along the minus strand of CAXNCW010000152.1, from coordinate 1,400 downwards.
GACCTGTACAACATGTGCTTTATATTAGCTCTGATGCTGTGTATACCGATTCTATGGAGAAACTTAATGAGTGTTCGCCTGCTGCACCGACTTCTTTGCATGGGGTAATGCATTTGGCTCGTGAGCAGATGTTGCGATCTGTGGTTATCAATAACGCGCTTGCTATTCTTCGTCCTAGTTTATTGTATGGAGCACAAGATCCTCATAATGGTTATGGACCTAATAGTTTTTATCGTTTAGCCATTGCTGGAAAGCCGATTGAATTGTTTGGAGACGGTGAAGAGCAGCGTGATCATGTTTATATTGAAGACGTAGCGGAGATTGTTTGTCAATGCTTATTACATCGTAGTTATGGCGTTTTAAATCTTACTACTGGTGAAGTGGTTTCTTTTAATGATATTGCAAAGAAAGTGACACAACTTCTTGAGAAGCCGGTTGAGATTCGCAGCCGGCCGCGCAACATGCCTATGCCGCATAATGGTTATCGTGCTTTTAATAATCAAGTATGTAACCACGCGTTTCGTGGGTTCCAATGGACCACATTTGCAGTAGGGCTAAAGAAAATGCATCAAGATCATTTACAAATTTTTAAAGAGAGTCTTCATGAGGGAAATTAATTTATTAAGAGCATTGCCAACTTCAAAGCGTAATGTACAATCGCGACAAGAGGCACGTAATCCAGAAGTGATTCGTATTTCTAAGCAGTTTGGTGAAATGTATTTTGATGGTCCTCGTGATTATGGTTATGGTGGCTATCGTTACGATGGAAGGTGGTTGCCTGTTGCACGTGATATGATTGAACATTTTAATTTAAAGCCAGGGGATCGAGTATTAGATATCGGCTGTGCTAAAGGATTTTTAGTTAAAGACTTGATGCTTACTTGCCCAGGTTTAGAGGTATTTGGTGTAGATATTTCTGATTATGCAATTAAACATTCTGAACATGAAGTTATTGGCCGTTTACATCAAGGACGTGCTGACGCGTTACCTTTTCCTGATGCAAGTTTTGATGCGGTAATTTCGTTAAACACGATTCATAATTACGATCGTTATGGTGTTGTGAAAGCTATGGGTGAAATTCAACGGGTCTCCAAGGGAAAAGGATTCGTACAAGTTGATAGTTATCGTACGCTTGAACAAAAAAAATTATTTGAAGATTGGGTATTAACAGCTGATTTTCATGATTATCCTGATGCATGGGTCGCTCTGTTTAAAGAAGCTGGTTATACTGGTGATTATTATTGGACAATTTTAGAATAAGTTCTAGGAAGGAATATGCGGCAAAAAACCAGTGATTTTCTCATTATTGGCGGCGGAATTATCGGTTTAAACATTGCGCGACAAGTTAAAAAAAAATTTCCTTGTGCCACTGTCGCTTTGCTTGAAAAAGAAAAATCTTG
>CAXNCW010000151.1:0-3515 GCA_964200955.1 Legionellaceae bacterium | reverse complement strand
TTGAAGAAACATTACACGACCGTGAGTTCTTATAAAACTGTCAGGATCATGATTATTTGGCAAAAAAATAAAACGTACATCTAAATCATCATTTAAATAAGATAAACTATTTTCTAATGCTCGCCAAGCAGCATTACGTCCAGCATTATCACCATCAAAACAAAAAATTATTTTTTTTGTATATTTGTTTAATTGTTGTAAATGATAAATGCTAATCGCAGTACCTAATGTTGCAACTGTATTAGTGATTGCATCTTGTACCAACCTAATAACATCAAAATATCCTTCAACAATTATAATATATTCAGGTTGTTTATTAATTTGTAACATTTGATGCAAGCCATATAATTCACGTTTTTTTTGAAACAATATAGTTTCTGGAGAATTTAAATATTTAGGCTGTTGAGTATTATCTAAAGCACGACCACCAAAACCAATAATTTTTCCATAACTATTTTCAATAGGAAACATAATTCGATGACGATAACGATCATAAGTGTCATGATTATTTTTAGAAACTAACATACCACTGGCGATAAGTTCTTGTTTATATTGTGGATATTTATGTAATAAAAGATTCCATCCCTGCGGGGCATAACCTAATTTATATTTTTTTGCAATCGTACCATCAATGCTACGTTGCAATTTAAGATAATTAATCGCTGTAGCGCTGTTATTTTTTAATTCATGTTCATAATATTGACAAATATTGTTTAATAAAGCGTATAAACGTGCATAGTGTTCATTTTGATTGATATTGCTTTCTTGAGGTATTGAGATACCTAATTTATTAGCAATTGTATGTATTGCTGTAGGAAAATCTTGATTAAGATATTGCATAATAAAACTAATAGCATTACCATTGGTATTGCAACCAAAGCAGTAATAAAATTGTTTTTTGGCATTTACATTAAATGATGGCGTTTTTTCTTGGTGAAAAGGACAACAAGAAATATAACTATTACCATGTTTTTTTAATGGCACATAATCATTAATTAAATTTACTAAATCACAGTTCTGTAATAACTCCATTATGAATGTTTTAGGAATTAAACTAGACATAATATCCAATTATAAAGATTTATCAATGCAACTTACTTTTAACTAAAGAACTGACCATACTCATATCACAACGACTTTGTAATTTTGGTTTTAAAGATGACATTACTCTGCTGATATCCGCGACTTTACTGACATTTAATTCCACAATAGTTTGCTCAACTAATTGTATAATTTCTGTCTCTGATAACTGCTGTGGCAAGTATTTTTTGAGAATATTTAATTCTAATTCTTCACGGTTTACCAAATCATCACGCCCAGCTGCTGAAAATTGTGTTATTGATTCACGATGTTTTTTTGCTAATTTATCTAGAATCATTAATACTCGTTGATCATCTAAAATTATACGTTCATCAATTTCTACTTGTTTAATAGCAGCCATTATATAACGCAATGCATCAACAACTTGTTTATTTCTAGCGCGCATAGCATCTTTTAAATCGCCGTCTATACAATTCTTAATTGTTGACATAATTTATGACGCTTTTAGAGTCTTACTACGAAACTTTGAGGCGCCACGTACAGCTGGCGTACTTTCTCTGGATATTTTTTTTAAATGTCTTTTTACAGCAGCAGCTTGTTTACGTTTGCGTTCAGAAGTTGGTTTTTCATAAAATTCACGACGTCGCAATTCGGTCAATAACCCATCTTTTTCACAAGAACGTTTAAATCGTCGTAAAGCATATTCTGGATTTTCACCATCTTTGACTCTAATACTTGGCATGCATTAATCCTATATAATTAACTATTAAAATGTGAATTGTAATGCTTATAGTCAATCAACGTCAAGCATTTTTTGTTCACAACTATTATATTATAGTTTTTTTGTTTACAATTATCATGATAAACTAATGTCAATTACATTTTAAAAAAATATAACGATGAAATATGCGTAAATTTAGCCTAATTGATAATATTTTAAATGAAATTGATACCATCATTAGAACCATAATACCACCACAACAACGCATCATACATAGATATTTATTTAGTAATCACAAACAATCAGATGATTATCTGTCGCCACCGGAAAAAAAACATGTTGCAGGACTAATGCGTGTGAATCACGTTGGCGAAGTATGTGCCCAAGCCCTATATCAAGGGCAAGGATTAATAACTAAATCACGACAAATTAAAGAACAATTACAACAAGCCGCTCAAGATGAAGTGGAACATTTAGCCTGGTGCGAACAACGTTTACGTGAATTGCATAGTAAATGCAGTATTTTTAATCCGTTATGGTACAGTGGTTCTTTATGCATTGGTGTGATCATGGGTGCCTGCGGTGATCAATGGAGTATGGGATTTATCGCCGAAACCGAAACCCAAGTAGCAGCACATCTACAACAACATTTACAACTTCTACCAAAACAAGATAAAAAAACACGTGTAATCATTGAAAATATGTATAATGATGAACTACAACATGCAAACATGGCCAATTTATCTGCTCATAACAAGCAATTACCACTAATTTTTCGCAAAATTATGAAAATCACTGCAAAATGCATGACAACAATAAGCTATTATATATGATTTTGTTTTTTATAAGTATTTTTCCACTCTGGATCAATGGTACCAGCCTCTAAACTATTTAAATTGCCATCAACTGCAACTCGTTCATCAAACACAAAACATGAACCCTGCCATAAAGATTCCTGTGAATCTATCACTTCTAAATAATTTAAAATACCACCATCTAACTGATAGACTTGCTTAAAACCCAACTGCTTCAAATACGCGGTTGATTTTTCACAACGAATACCACCAGTACAAAACATAGCAATTTTTTTATTTTTACAATCAACTAAATTTTTTTCCACATAGTCAGGAAAATCACGAAAATTCTCAGTTTCTGGATCAATAGCATTTTTAAAAGTACCTAATTGCACTTCATATGTATTACGTGTATCAATAACCATAACATTAGGGTCAGAAATCAATGCATTCCAATATTGCGGAGCAACGTATTCACCGGTTATTGCTAATGGGTTAACCATCGATTTACCCATAGTTACAATTTCCGGACGCAACTTGACTTTAGCTTTAGTAAATGGATTATAGTTATTAAAACTTTTTTTATAAGTAATATCTTGCACACCCAAAGCATTGTTTAAATAAACCATGAAATTTGCAATTGCACCATGATTACCACAACAAGTACCATTAATACCTTCTGATGCCAAAACTATAGTACCTTTAATTTGCTCATCTCGCATAAATTGCACCATACCAGATTGCATTGTCAGATAATCAGCTAGTGGAACAAATTTATAAAAAGCTATAATTTCATATTGCATTGATACACCTAAAGATTACACATTAATTAATTATTAACTCAATTAATATTGCTGAACAATATTAATTGATGAATAATACTATAAATCATCATTATATTAAATAGGATAATTTCCATTGTCTACAACAGAATTAATTGTATTGGTAATTTTCACTGG
>CAXNCW010000150.1:0-3537 GCA_964200955.1 Legionellaceae bacterium | reverse complement strand
TTGTACATTGTCATCCCAATCACTCAATACAAACCTTCTGTATATCTTACAATGATCGTGAGATATAATCGATAGACCTGGTTTATGTGTATGCCCATGAATTATCGTAACTAGATTATAACGTTTAAGTTCTTGGAGGATCATAGCTTCGACAACATCCATAATTATCATTGATTTTTGTGATTTATTTTTATGGCTTTTATTTCTAATATATCGTGCAATTTTAATCCGTAATATTTTAGGGATTAAAACAAAGCAATGAATAAATATAAAATTACGAGTAATAATACGTAACCATTGATGTGATTTATCTAAGGTACAATATCTATCACCATGGGCTAATAATACTGACTCTCCCGATAAGTTAATAATTGTTGGTTCTTTAATAATCATAAAATTAGCTAACTTGGCAAATTTTTTACCTAATAAAAAATCACGATTTCCTGACATAAAATAAATTTGTATATTTTGTCGAGTTAATTGTGATAATTTTTTTGCAATTGATTGACTCCATGCATCACAGCAATCATCACCAAACCATAGATGCAATAAATCACCTAAGATATATAATGTTTTTGTATTATTTAATTTCAACCAATTTAGAAAATCATCAAATTTTTTTAGTAATTTACTATTATCTGGTTCCAGATGTAAATCTGATATAAATACGGCTTCTAACATAATAATTCAATGACTATTTCTTCATGTTGTAAAAAAATCTGACAGGGACCAGGTTGTTGCGAATCAAGTAGACGATAGAAGCCTGCAATAGATACTAATTCTGCGGCTAATTCTAAACAAAAAATACGTGCATCTTGATTGCCAGCAATACCAGCTAATGCACGTCCACGCAACACTCCATATACATGAATATTGCCATCAGCTAATAATTCAGCGCCATTACTTACTGAAGAAGTAATAATTAAATCACCATGATTGGTTATTTGTTGTCCTGAACGTATTTGATGGGTCAATAATTTTGTTGGCATTGTTGAATTATTAATTGTCGTGGTTGCGGCAATTTTGTTTTTGATTGCTGATGGTTGTAATAATGCTAAGTTTAATTGCAGCGCTTCATGAGATAATTGTGGGTGTGAGTCATAAATTGCTATTGGTAAAATATGATGATTGCGTAAACATTGACAAAATTTGCTTAAATCTAATTTATTAAAATTGAGTAAGGTACTACAATCTAAAATAATTGGCGTGTTATAAAATAACTTCGGTGCTTGCGTAATGTTTTTGAGTAATTGCTCCTCAAAAAGCTGATAATCATGATCAAATAATTGTAGTACAGTAATAGCGTGTAATTTACCTTTAAATTTGAAAGATGTTGGTTGCGAGAGATCTAGAGTAGTCATCTTACTTAATTTTTCCATTTATTATTAAGGATCGTGAACGCAATATTTTATGCGTAATCTTAATTGATTTATGTTAATCTCGTATTATAACAGAAGGATTGCATTTATGGAAAAAATATGGTTCAAAAGTTATCCGTTCGGCGTTGAGAAACAAATTAATCATCAGCAGTATACCTCACTGGTAGATTTTTTTTTGCAATCTTGTCAAAATCATGCAGATAACATTGCTTATATAAATTTTCATTCTGTATTAACGTATCAACAATTGGAACAAAAAAGTTTACAATTAGCGATTGCATTACAGCAATTAAATTTAGTTAAAGGAGCGCGTATTGCGGTAATGATGCCTAATATTTTACAATATCCGGTAGCCATGTTTGCAATTTTAAGAGCAGGATTTATTGTTGTAAATATTAATCCTTTATATACAACTGATGAAATTTTCTTTCAAATTAATAATTCTCAAGCAGAAGTGATTATCGTACTAGCTAATTTTGCCAAAACTCTTGAGAATGCTTACACACAAACAACCTTAAAACATATCATTATTACACAAATAGGAGATTTATTTTCACCAATAAAAAAAATATTCATCAATAATTATATTAAATATATCAAAAAAGCAGTGCCACAATATAACTTTACGCACCAGATTATGTTTGATGCTTTATTAAAAAATCATGATATTAAAAAGTTTAATGAACCACAATTAACGTATCAAGATATTGCATTTTTACAATATACTGGAGGCACTACCGGAGTTACAAAAGGCGCAATACTGACGCATGGTAATATGCTGGCTAATATTTTACAAGCTGCTGCATGGATTAAACCCTGGATTAACAATAGTAATAATTTGATCATTACAGCATTGCCTTTGTATCATATTTTTTCTTTAACAGCTAATTGTATGGTTTTTATAAAAATAGGCGCAAAAAATTTATTGATTACTGATCCGCATGATTTAAAATATTTAATTCAAAATTTAAAAAAATATCCAGTTACAGTAATTACTGGAGTTAATACATTATTTAATGCACTATTATCTCAAAAAAACTTTCGTCAACTAGATTTTACAAAATTAAAATTAACTCTTTCTGGCGGGATGGCTTTGCAAAAAAATGTAGCTTTATTGTGGAAAAAAATCACCAAAAACAATATTATAGAAGCTTATGGTTTAACAGAAGCATCTCCTGCGATTGCTATTAATCCTTTAAATAATAAAAAATACAACGGTAAAATTGGTTTGCCATTGCCAGAAACAGAAATCTCTATACGTGATAATAATGATAATGAAGTTGGAGTCAATGTCATTGGTGAATTATGTGTTAAAGGACCACAAATTATGCAGAGTTATTGGCAACAGTCATATGAAACTGCCCATGTATTTACTCATGATGGTTTTTTAAAAACTGGTGATCTCGCGACAATTGATCCGTATGGTTATTTGCAAATTGTTGATCGCAAAAAAAATATGATAATAATTTCTGGATTTAATGTTTATCCTAATGAAATTGAAACAGTTATTAGTAAACACCAAGATGTATCTGAAGTAGTTGTGATCGGCATTACTTTACCTAATAAAACTAATGAAATTATTAAAGCCTGTATTGTTAAACGTAATCTTGATTTAACCGCTAATGATATTTTAATTTATTGTAAAAAACATTTAACTCATTATAAAATACCGAAAATTATTGAATTTTATCAAGAACTTCCTAAATCTACTATTGGGAAAATTTTAAAATATAAAATCACTTAATATATCTGTTAAGGCTTTTTACGATCACCGCCTCTTCACCAAAACGATCACCACACATTCACCGCGATTTTTTTCAAAAAATCTAAAAATATCAAATTTAACTATATAAATCAATTAGTTAAGTTTCGTGACTTCAGCAGATTTTAATGAGTCAGTCACATGGAATTGGCAAGAATATCACTGGTGGGAGGTGCGCTCAGTACATATGCCAACCGCAGGACAAAGAGGTGTTCCACATAGTGTGATAGATTGAATGAAATATACATGGCGTTCCGCAGCATTTGATAATTCTGATAATTTTCAAGGATTCTGGCAGTCCCAAGGGTATCATTTCTATATGGATGATTACGGACGTAAAATTTATGATGCTTATACAGAAGCAACAGATTGTTCACAGTATGACGGATGGTGGGA
>CAXNCW010000149.1:0-3561 GCA_964200955.1 Legionellaceae bacterium | reverse complement strand
TCTGGCCATCAGATTTACTTAAAATTATTGAAAAATCCGGCATTAAACACCAGACGCCGCCACCCTATCAAGAAAACTGTCAAGAAATAAATACAATAAAACCACGGGTAACATCACCACAAGCAAACGCAAAGTATATTATTCCCATATCAAAAAATACCATTACTATCCCATTAATAGCCGTCACTGATAGTGATGTCAAATGGATTTATTGGTTTGCCAACAAAAAATTATTAGTCAAAAGCCAACCAAATAAAATTTATTGGTGGCATGCTCATCCAGGAAAATATTTAATCAAAATTATTGACGACCATGGTTTAATAGATTTTTTAACAATCAAAATTATTAAAGATTTCGCGGTAAATGATCGCAATTAAGTCTTGGAAGGATGCATAGAATTACTTCTCAATGTCCTGTTATTGGAATTTTTCTCTTTCTGAAAATCATTTTTCTGTTGATTGAAAGAGTTCTTAAAGGACTGCATAGTCTTTAGTTCAGGCTTCGTATTTAATGATGATTGTTTTTCATCTACAATATTACTTTTATTTATAATTGTACTTTGTTGTATTTTGTTCCTTTTTTCTGTTATTAAAGACACAAGATTATACAACACAGAATAACTAATATTTGTACGCTCAATGGTTGCCTGACATTTTTTTGCAATCATCTCCGCCTCACTAACACATTGTTGAGATTTTTCAGCAAGTGATACTAAAACTTGATTCATCGGATCTTGACTAACGTTCTGCTCCTGTATCTTCGCAATCTTATCGTCTATAGAACTTTTTTTCTTAAGTAATTCATCAATTTTTTGCATACTAGTATCGACTATTGACGTTGCCTTGACTGCATTAATTGCCATAGATTCGTTCGCTGATTTGCTATATGGATCATTCCAAATATTATCGCTTCTGATAAAGACTTTCTCATTTCTTAATGTTTCCACAATATCATGATTGCTTACTTCTTCAATATTTTTTTGTATATTTTTTAGTTGCTGATTAATTTTTTGATAAACATTTATATCAATTTTAGATTTGATATTTGTCATAACGTCTATTGCTTTTCTTGTCTTATCCTTAATCGTACACACCAATAATCGTGATTTCTCTATAAGAGCACCTAAATTTTGATGAAGAACATTACCATTGCTTTTAAGAGCATTTATGTCTTTTAAAAGATCTGGGCTAATTTTATGATCTCGAATTATTTTTTTTATTTCTTTATCAAGATTTTCATGTTGAGTAAGTAACCTATTGCAATCTGCTTGAAATTCGCTCATTTTACTCTCGATGCTATGAGTATTATTCTGCTTCATTTCAATATCATACTCGGTTATACGTGCATTTATATAATTTTTAGCGACCTCATTTGGCGTATCGTTATTAGTTTTAAAATCGCTCATTATATTCCAACTTATGCTCTCTGGCGCCAGTTTATCAGCCCATCTTATATTATTGTTTGCATCTTTTTTTGCAGCAAAATATTTATTTGCATAGTCTAATAAGTTCTCTCTATCCCCAGGCTTCATGGCTTCTTTTGCTTCCTCGTACATTTTCCAAGTTTTGGCTGAAATGCCATCACCATAATTATGTGTTTTATTTGCTATTGATGGCAATTTAGGACTAGTATTAATTTCTCTAGTTTTTCTGCGTTGTGAATTTCCCGGTAGATTTTGCATGATAATTCTCCATTAATATATTTATATTATAGTATAAATTATGATTAATAAATTATTTACAAAGATAGCGGTGTCATAGCGAAATAGAAATTAAAAGATATTGCTATTTATGGTAATATTATAAGTAAATACAATAAAAAAGCACGGTGCTGCCAGTTGTCACTTGATAAGTTGTCAAAACAGATAATTTACAATACACCATTAGGTGTTGACATATTTTGTGATGTACATTGTTCGGAAACACTACCATCATTACAAATAACAAAGCCTGGATCTTTAACCACCAAAATACCACCATGCCATAAACAACAGCCAGCAAATAACTGAAAATCCATCACTGCATGACGAGTACAATAACATGAAGACATATAACCATTCTTACAAACTAAGCGTCCTACAGAAGAATCACAGTAATTAATACCATCCATTTTTCCACAACATGCATCAGATATATAAGATTTTTTATTACAACTATTATCTGAATCCAGACAAGCGTAAGCGCCATGCACCATGCACAAAATACATAACAAATAACGCAATAAAATCAGCATAACAATCTCTTTTGATTTATATTATCAATAATTTAATATTAGCATATTTATTACAACATCTCATGCAAGCATTCATAATACTTCAAGCTCAACTGACTCAATTTTTTGAAAACGTTGTGTGATTTTTTTTGCAGAAATTGTAATTTCACCAACATCTTGATGTGCTAAATCAATATGTTTAGACAATTTATCCATGCGTTTATCAAAACGATCAAAGTCATTAGCTAAACTATGTAAATGTTTTTGAATAATATGCACTTGCTGCCGCGTAGCATCATCTTTTAATACCGCACGCGCAGTAGTTAACACTGCCATTAACGTGGTTGGTGAGACTAACCATACTCGTAAACGTTGTGAGGCTGCAATAATCTCTGGATAATTTACATGAATTTCTGCAAAAATAGCTTCAGCAGGAATAAACATCATAGCGCCATCTGTAGTTTCATTAGGAATAATATATTTTTCTGATATATCTTTAAGATGTTTTTGTAAATCAACACGAAATTGTTGTTGCAATACTTTGCGATCATTAGTAGTTAATTCGGTGCCAATTAATTTTTGGTAAGTTTCTAAAGGAAATTTAGCATCGATAGCTATTTGTCCCGTAGGTTCAGGTAAAAATAATATACAATCAACACGCTTTCCATTGCTTAATGTATATTGCATTTGATAGCTATTAACTGGCAACATATTAGCAATTAATGTATGCAACTGCACTTCGCCAAAAGCACCTCGAGAACGCTTATCAATTAATATATCTTGTAAACTGACAACATTTACCGATAATTCAGAGATTTTTTTTTGTGCCTCATCAATAATTGTTAAGCGTTTTACAATATCAGTAAAAGTTGAAGAAGTTTTTTCAAAGCCATGACTTAATTGTTGATCCACGTGCTGCATTAATTGCAATAATTTATTACGAATTTCTTCATTTAATGTTAACAAATGTGATGTTAAGCTATTAGCATGCTGTTTAAAACTAGATTCAATTTGTTGTCTAACATCAAACATTTGTTTATGAATTATATCACTAATAAGTTGTTGTGTACTTAATTGTCCCTGTGTGATTTTTTCAATAATTTGTGCTTGATTATTATACAAATTATTTTGCATATCTTGAAATAATTGTTGTAAATCTTGCGAATTTTGCATTTGTATGGCATTTAAACATAATCGATGTTTAGCATTCACATGCATCATATAAAATAATATTGACAACAATAAAATAAATAACGCAATATTCGCAAATAATAAAAAATTTAACGTCATATAATTAAGATTTAATGATTGCTCGCACAATTAAAACATCACACTCAGCATGATGCATAA
>CAXNCW010000148.1:0-3586 GCA_964200955.1 Legionellaceae bacterium | reverse complement strand
CGGGTACAAGACACCAACGAACTACCGGCCTTTTCAGTATGACGCCATCATCAATCATTGTACATTAAAAAATCATGATGGTTAATTTAAAATTAAAACAAAATAAGTTATTTAATGATGTGGGGCGTGTAACGCCTGATATGCTTTGTTATTACACAGGAGCCAATTGCTATACCATTCCATAAGCAGCCTGCGCTCCTGTTTAAAGTCAGCTCGTAAATATACTCCACGCACCCCCTGCACTTTATGGGCTAGCTGGGCTTCTATGGCATCACTTCTGAAATGTCCTTGCTCATGCAAAACTGTTGAGGCTAACGCTCTAAAACCATGCAATGTATGGAGATCTTTATAACCATTGTTGTGTAATAGTTTGCGTGCGCTGGTCTCGCTAATTGGCTTCGGTGTTTTGGCGGAGGGGGAATTAAACAGGTAGGGTGTAAAACCAGTAACTAATCGTAATTCTTTAAGTAACTCCAATGCCCTTGGTGATAGAGGAACCCAATGTGCAGCTGCCATTTTCATACGTTCAGCTGGTATATTCCACTCAGCTTGCTGCAAATTAAATTCAGACCATTGGGCAAGCCTTAGTTCCGAGGGTCTTGTAAATAAGTGTGCGAGCAATTCTGTGTATATTTTTACTGTTTTTCTGTTGGGAGTGTTTTTAATAATTGCCAGCATTTTATGTGCTTCATCAGGATGTATTGCACGCTGATTTGTTACACGTGGTTTGGGAGCCAATGCTTTTTTCAAGCCAATGAAAGGGTAGTTATCTGTAAGAGATGCACCAACAGCAAATTCAAAAATTGCCTCTAGTCTGTCATGTAAGCGGTGGGTTACTTCATGATGGCCTAAAATTTCATGGGGTTGGATGATTTTTAAAAGCTCTGCTTTGGTTATTTCATCAATAGGCTTATCACCAATGAATGGATAAATATCACGCGTAAGACTTCTATAATGACGATTGCTGGTAACTGGTTTCCATCGGTGCGTGTTTTTTTGATGCCATTGTTCTGCTACTTCATGAAAGGTGGGTTTGCTTTGCTCGTTAACATCACCTTTTCTTGGATCAGTTTCTTTATTGAGTAAGTCGCGATGTGACGTTGCTTTGATTCGGGCATCTGCCAGACCTAGGCTTGGATAATTGCCTAAGGTGATTGTTTGTGGTTTTTTCCCCCATTGGAAGCGAAAAAGGAAGACCTTTTTTCCACTCGGCCGTATTTCCAATACTAATCCATCCCGATCAGCGTGACGTTTCCCATCTTCTATCTTTAATGACTTAATCTTTGAATCTGAAAGCATTGTAGTTACCTCAACTATTGGTAACTTTGGAAAATAAAGGCAATAAAAATCTTACCCAAGATCTTACCCAAAGTACCTGCGGTTATATACGAAAAATAACGAATAGTTGAGAAAGATTTGAGAGAGAGAAGTCAGTATTATTTCAATAATAATCAATGCATTACGTATGTTTGCGAACCATTGAGGATTGTTGTAAAATCCCTCAATGGTACCGAGAAGAGGACTCGAACCTCCAAGGAGTTACCTCCACTAGCACCTGAAGCTAGCGTGTTTACCAATTCCACCATCTCGGCGACTTAAAAAGTATTTTAATACAAATTTAATTATTTACTTTTTTTTTGCTAAAATAATATCAATTATATGCGTATCATGATATGGAAATTTGAAAATTTTATTAAACACATGTTTTAAACGATTAATTAAAAAGTTCTTTGGCAATATACGAATGGCTAGACTATTTAAAAACCAAGTACCGTTAATACCAAAAGCAGCTAATTCATTAATATTATTTAATGTTATTGGTATATGAATACGTTGATGATTTAAAATTTTAAAATGATGTTTTTCAAAAGTTGATAACAATTCCTCTTGGCCACTGGCCACTGGAGTATTTTTCGTCATGGTTTGATAGTAATGACCAATAATTCTGCTAAAAATTGTATTTTTTGCAATAAATTCTGTTAAATATTGCTGCCCTACAGGGAAAGATTCATAAGTAGTAGTAATTAATGAAAAATATTTATCATTTTTATTCAATACAAATGCTTCATGAAATAATTGATTAATTGGAACATAAGCGTTAATAAAATGCGCTATAACTAAATCCTGACTATTATGTTGGATATGCAGGCTTGCTGACGCAGCACTAGCTTCAATAGTTTTTAATTTTAATTTTTGTTTGGCATTAATAAGCATTTTATCAGAAATATCTATACCAATAAAATCTGCTGTTGGTATATAGTTTTGTAACTTCTCTAAAAATGCTGCATCACCAACTCCTAAATCAGTAACATTATGTATTGTACTATTATTTAATCGTTCATTTTCAATTTGTGAGATAGCAATATCGTGACTTTTGCTAATTGATCCAAATTGATTAGCAGCATCATAATTTCCTGCAATAATATTATTATACATGGCCTTTAAGGTCATGTAGATCCTTTCAGTTAAATAAACATTGTCGTATTATATAATGAAAATTATTAATTGCATATCATTATATCAAGGTTTCAGCAATTCCCGCTCAAATTAAATAATTCTTATTTCACGCTACGCGTTCGCAACTACTTGCTAGCAAATTTCCAGGAATTTTTAAAATTATGCATTTTGCCAAATAATATATAAAATTTGTGCATGATGAAAAATAACTTTATGGACATTGTGTGTACTATACTGAGAGTATAGATCTTGCAAAAGATAAACTAGCAATTGGTTATAAAAAAATTTAGGATTATATAATTATGCATATTATTAATTTTTTAAAAATTATTGTGTGTCTGCTAGTTACAGCATCTAATGTTTATGCTTTTAATTGTTTTATTACTGCTGTTAAGGATAGTTGCTGGCAGGGATATGAGATAAAAATTGATGTTATAGATGTTACTGCTGATAAAAAAATATTGTCAATGGTTATACCTAAAGATCAAGATTGGGTACGGGTTGATTTCTCTTGTTATCCTAAACAAAGTTTATTATATACAGCAACTTTCCACCCATTAATTTGGGAAAATAATGCTGATACAGTTTATAAATCTAAACATTATTGGTTTTTGCCAGAAACCATTAAAGATAATGAAATTGCTTGGGAAATTTCCCTTTGCTACACGCAAGATTTTGCCGAAACACCCCTACCCGCAAAAGCCACTGGACATTGTATTTGTGATTTTTCCAAGGTGCCGCCAATAAAATAAATTCTCTAGTTGTAATCATTTGCTTGTAATTCAGGTTTGATTAGTATAGCGTACTCATCTAATTTGCGCATGATAAGGATATGTATGCTAAGTGTATTTTATGAACAACCACGTGCTTTTCGTATGATTTTTATGTTAGAACTCTGGGAGCGCTTTGGTTATTATACAGTACAAGGGATTTTGACGTTATATTTTATTAGATTTTTGGGTTTTGATGAAACGAAAGCGTATTATACTTTCGGAGCTTTTGCTGCTTTAGTTTATGGTCTAGTGGCGTTAGGTGGCTATGTTGGTGATCGTATATTGGGCACGAAACGTACTTTGGTTTTGGGTCTAATAGTATTGGCTTTAGGATATTTGTCATTGGCCTTTGCTAA
>CAXNCW010000147.1:0-3612 GCA_964200955.1 Legionellaceae bacterium | reverse complement strand
TTAAATTTATCCAAAATATAAAACAACATTATGATTCCATTATTCTTAATGTTAAACTTGCGAAGTTCCTTAACGTGCATACTAGCGCATTTTTATATTACACGCAATCTTTACAACAAAAAGATTCTATTTGCCATAAAAGCAAGAATGAATGTAAAATAACAGTAAAATTATTATATAGACCGATCATATTTATGAATATCAAAGCAATTAACGAAATCTTAACACCTCCTGATTTCTCTATTTTCGCACATATATTACTTGATGCCGAATTACCAGGGAGATTTAATTTACAAGGCAGCAGAACACTGTATTTATTAACTTATTTAGAAGCATATCTAAACAATATTAATAACAAAGAATGGGGGCATATACATCAAGAAATTAAAAAATTATTAACAACAGAGAGCGCAATAGATCTAATTCGTGACAATACTAATGATAAAGTAACAAAACAGGAAAAATTTACAGACTTTATTCACAAAATAACGAACAATATTAACATATTAAAACCATGTGATACCGTCATGTTCCCTGGTGGATGGTTATCACCACCAGATGCCCATAGCATCATTTACGAATTTTATAAAAATGCAGATGATACATTGACGATGTCGATATATAATGGTGGTGATGGTTTACAATTTCATACAAAAATTATTCATAATAGACAACAAAAATATTTACCAATACAACAATGGATAATTCCAAAAAATTATGTATTAATAGAATTATATAATTTAATCTTTGATCTAACCTTACCGCGGTTGCCTGGATCACATCTCGTACGTAATAATGAATCGTGGACTTCAGATAAATTATATCATTACATTCAATTTCATATGTCTTTTTTAAATGCAACATTAATCAATGATCTTGAAAAATATGATGAGATGAGTACTTATGGAGCACGCTCAGGTACTTGTGTACAACGGGCAATTAATCAATTTTTAAAATTTAAATTAAAAAATATTAATAATTACAAAAAATTTATGCTGGATTTTAAATGGTATACATTAGAAGAATTTATTCAAAATAATTCATTAAATAATCATATACAAAATGAACTTATTTTATATGCAATAAAAAATTTTCTCAAACGCATAGATAGATCTAAATTATTAAACTCTATCGATAAAGAAAAATTATTTACAAAATTAATGCATTATCAAAATCAAATTACAATAAAATTACAAAAATCACCAATAAATATTATTAGCATACCGAGTAAGTTTGAGCTCCATAATGTGCAATCAATCCAATCGCAGCAAATGTCCTATAATATACAACAGCCAAATATTGATCTAAAAGTTAATAATAATTTGAATAATATGTTTTTGATTAATGAAATGCCATTATTACAACAATTAGAAAATTTATTGGCATTATGTACAACACAAGAAAATACCAATGCTTTATGTATCTATCATAATATTGAATGTTTGGTAATCAATTTACCATTACCGACGCAAATGCTACCAGAGCTAGAACAAAATTTATATCTCACCCAACCATATCAAGAAATAAATTTTTATACAGTGAGAAATTTACAGAAATCAGAAGATTTTCAATTAGCTTGTAAATATATCCATCAGATCGCAGTATATTATAAAAACGCAAGCACCGTATTATTTAGTAACCAAAAAACAGCAAAAAACATCATCATTCAATTAAGTTTGGTAGTATTATATGATTATTTTAATATCTATGCTCTATATACAATGGCATCTAAAATTCAACAGCCATGTTTTCACTACATCACCAAATTTTTAATAAATAAATTCATTAATCATGGTGTAGCTAACGCTTATATGACAACATATGAGTATACATTTGATCAACGTTGGCTACAAATAAAAAAGTTATATCATACAAATGAACACATTGATGATCTGCAGTCGTTTACACTTGACAATGATCATTTGCAAAAATATTATATAGCATTAATTAACACTGATCTTGCAGTAAAAAATTACTTAACACAGCAGTATCAACAACAATATAGTAATGACAACTCATCGGATCATATTTTTATCAAAACAAATAAATTGGAGGCTTTGTATACTTTATTTATACACAAAAACAAGAAAATAGATGTAAACTCTGAACTAAATCAATACTATCAATCTTTTGTCTTGAAATTACATCAACAACATCAATATGAAGCATATATTAGCCAAATAATATTAAATTTGATGCTTAAAGACGCATGTAATGATTTTATAAAATATTTTTCATTATCTTTCAACAATGAAAAATTAAATATTTGTACAATTTCTCCTAACTTCCTTTATGAAAAAATAACTATACAACCAATTATAATCAATAATAATAAATATATTGATCTAATTTTAATCACAAATAATAGTAGTAATTCTATACAATTATTGCAAGACAACAATCAAAAAAAATCACAAAGACTTATTCTAATACGTAATTTATTTCATTTGCGTCTATCACCACTATGTCAAATAGATCTAACAATAGAGTACTTCGCTAATAATATCAATATATTACAAAAAAAAAATCTACAAGACTATTTTATTACCAATTTATTTGAGCCTGGATTCTTAACTCGCACAGAACAATCAATATTAATTTTAAGTACTAAAATTAACGATTTTATTCAAAACAATTTACAAATTTATAAGAATAATCTACATGAAGTAGATAAATTAGCAATATTTTTGATTAAATTACAATATTTATTAACTAAATATTTATTGGGTTTTCAATATATATTATCATCCAAGCATCTACAAAGTATTCTTGAAAATATTGATAAGCTACTCTATCTTACTAAAGATCCATTAATCTTATATTCTTTACATCAATATTTATTCTTAATCCTAATCAGTAAATATACAATACAAGCAAGATTAACCACGGAAGAAAGAATAAAAACACTCATATCTTATTTTTTTATACAACACAATAATAATAAAGATAATAATATTGCTGAATTAATTGAAATTAATATTGCAAAATCTATTTTTAAAACTTTTGTTTATATTGGCGTAGCATTAATACAATTGCCAAGAACAATAATTCACCAAATACTTAACAATGCCCATATACAATTACCTCAAGACTGTCAGCAAACCATGTGTTTTCATTCTTATAATATTTTCAAAATCCAATATAGCAACAATGACAATTATACTTTAAATGTGCAAACTGGTGACATTGTTATTAACGAACATCACCAACAACAAATAATAACTAATATTATACAAAATAAAAATTTATTAGAGTTATTATACATTCATCATGATATCAGATGTTCTATTGATATCAATACAGGAATAATTACCATTGATAATGGTAATTTATTAATGACTTTACAAAAATCAAACAACAATTTTTTTGTTACCAAACAGTGGATAATTAATCAAAAAACTTTATGGTATCAATTAATTTCTTGCAATAAAGCCCAACAAAATTACTTTACACAACATGGAATTGCAACCAATATAATTGCAGAATCATCGCATACAATCATATATTTTAACCAAATGCAGATGATGACATGGATCAATAATAATAATGATATTTTAATAACTGAAAACAATATACCTGTATATACAAGCCAACAAAATTTAGCTACAATTT
>CAXNCW010000146.1:0-3639 GCA_964200955.1 Legionellaceae bacterium | reverse complement strand
TGACGTTGATTAAAGGCTTGTCTAATTACCTTGAGTTTTTCATGAGCAATATTTTTAATTATCGTATTTTGATTCACAAATAAGTCAATGGCATATTGATCCAGTTGTTCAGTATCAAGAGGTAATGACTGCTCTTCTAAAAATTGTTTTGCAAATAATTTTTCTAAATAATTAATTTGTATTAACTTTTGCAAAGCACCTTTAATATTTTGAAAATAGATCTCACCTTCATAAGCAATAGATAAAATCATACTGATCAATGCTAACGGCCATACAGGCAATAAAACAAATAAACCGCAAAAACTTAAAAAACCTAAAATTAAAACCGCACCGGCAGTTAAACAAGATAATGAAGCATAATACACTACATCTTTGATAAACATCTGCAAATCATCCAAAAGAAAATTGTATGTTATACTTAATGAGAATGATTATCAATAATAATATTACACTTTACGAATCATACCGTTTAAATGTTCTGCATGAGCAAGAGTATTTTGCATTTTTTTTGCAGCTAATTGATCATGAAATGGTCCTGAAATCACTCGA
Source organism: Legionellaceae bacterium (assembly GCA_964200955.1). Classification (GTDB taxonomy): domain Bacteria; phylum Pseudomonadota; class Gammaproteobacteria; order Legionellales; family Legionellaceae; genus CAXNCW01. The sequence goes on along the minus strand of CAXNCW010000146.1, from coordinate 3,090 downwards.
TACCAATTAATATTATCTTTATTAGCCACAACTACCATAGTCATATAACCTTTAAGAGCTAATTTGGCTTTCAAATGCTCAGCATCTAAACGTTTAGTAAAAGCTGCGATTTGCACCCAATATTTATTAGTTGTATGTGAACTATTAATAACCGCGATTGGTTTCATTATAGATTGTTGCACTGCGATTTTATTTGGTGTCTCTACTGGACGCACTGGATTTATTGGTTCAACTGTTGCCGTAGAAGTTGTCATTTCAGGATGCGCGACAACAGGTGGGCTATTATCTTTAGATAACAAAGTATAAAATTCAAATTTTGGTTGTATAATTTTATGAGCATTAGATGAGGCGTCGTCTTTACGAATTACTATCATATCATTTTGATGAAAAAACTGACGACTTAACCAATTAAAAACATCATGTATGTTCAAAACAGCAGCACTGCAGTAACCGCTGATAAATATGAATAAATATAATGTAATTTGTTTAAATAAATTGGTTTGCGGTTTTTTATATTTGTTTTTAGATATTTCATAATATTTTGCCATTAAATCTTCTCATAAAATTTTTTATAAATCTCATCAAAATCATTATGCACTTTTTAATAATTGCTGTAAATTATACTATAAGATATTGTATATATTTAGGAACTGTAAGGAATTATTTAATGTCAATTATCGCTACTTTTATAATTAATTACACACAACTTATTAATGAAAATGGCCAATTAATTAATACATTACCAACATGCGCTAATACCAAAGAGCAGTTAGTTGAATTATATCGCGTCATGAATTTAATCAGGGCTTTCGATAAAAAGGCTATTGCATTACAGCGTACTGGTCAAATAGGCACATATGCTCCCATTCATGGTCAGGAAGCAATTGCAACTGCAATTGGTTACGTGATGCATCCAAATGATGTGTTCATTCCCTATTATCGTGATTATGCTGCACAAATTCAACGCGGAGTGAAAATGTCAGAAATTCTCGCCTACTGGGGTGGAGATGAACGCGGCAATTGTTTTAGTCATAATAATAAAGATTTACCTATTTGTGTCCCAATAGCCTCACAATGTTTACATGCCGCAGGAATCGCTTATGCTTTTAAATATCGTCAGCAACAACATGTTGCTGTGGCGAGCATTGGTGATGGCGGTACATCTGAAGGGGATTTTTACGAAGCATTAAACGCTCTTGGCGCATTAAATTTACCTGCGGTTTTTATCATCAACAATAATCAATGGGCTATATCAGTTCCTCTTAACAAACAAACGCACTGTCAAACTTTGGCACAAAAAGCTATCGCTGCTGGTTGTAATAATATCCAGGTTGATGGTAATGATGTACTTGCCTGCTGCCAAGTCCTAACACAAGCTATTGAAAATGCTCGTAATGGTGATGGGCCAACATTAATTGAAGCCATTAGTTATCGCCTTTCCGATCATACGACAGCAGATGACGCTAACCGTTATCAACCATCGGCTGAAGTTGAAAATGCCAGAACCAAAGAACCCATCAAACGTTTAAAAATATTTCTTGAACAAGAGTTTCAGTGGAATGATACTTTAGAACAAAATATGCAAAACACAATAACTTTAGAAATTAAAAATGCAGTTGATGAATATTTATCCATAAAACCGCAAGAAATCACTAGCATGTTTGATTATCATTATAAAAATTTGCCGGAATATTTAATTGAACAAAGAGCTATTGCAATAGAGGAAGCGCAAAATGTCTAACATTACTTTAATTGAAGCGGTAACTCAAGCTTTAGCCTATGAATTAACTCATGATGACAATGTAGTAATTTTTGGTGAAGATGTTGGTAAAAATGGCGGTGTATTTCGTGCTACTAATGGTTTACAAGAAAAGTTTGGTAACCAGAGAGTGTTCGATACTCCTTTAGCTGAATCTATGATTGCAGGGCTTGCCATTGGTATGTCTCTACAAGGTTTAAAACCAGTTGCCGAATTTCAATTTATGGGCTTTATTTATCCAGCAATGAATCAAATTATATCACATGCAGCACGTATGCGTAATCGTACTCGTGGGCGTCTTACTTGTCCTTTAGTATTTCGTGCGCCATTTGGTGGCGGCATTCGTGCTCCAGAACATCATTCTGAAAGCACAGAAGCTTTATTTGCACATATACCAGGATTACAAGTTGTAATTCCGTCATCACCACAACGAGCTTATGGCTTGTTATTAGCAGCAATTAGAGATCCAGATCCAATAATATTTCTTGAGCCAAATCGCATTTATCGGTTACTTAAACAACCAGTTGTAGATGATGGTCAAGCATTACCACTAGGAAAATGTTTTACTTTAAAACATGGTACAGATATTACTTTAGTAAGTTGGGGTGCTTCAATTCACGAAACCACTCAAGTAGCAGACGAGTTAGAAATAATGGGAATTTCATGTGAAGTGATTGATATTGCTAGTATTAAGCCGCTGGATATTAATACAATTATTGCTTCAGTCATGAAAACCAAACGTTGTGTTATTATTCATGAAGGGGCAAAAACTTGTGGCGTTGGTGCGGAAATTTCTGCACAATTAATGGAAAATACTATGGATGTGCTCTTGGCTCCAGCACAAAGAGTTACAGGATATGATACTATCATGCCCTATTTTCAAATGGAAAAATTATATATACCAAGTGTGCAAAGAATAAAAGACAGCATTTTAAGTATAATGGAGTAGATATGACAATTTTTAAATTACCAGATTTAGGTGAAGGACTTCCGGATGCAGAAATTCATGAATGGTATATAAAAGCCGGTGATGATGTGATCATTGATCAACCATTAGTGGCTATGGAAACTGCAAAAGCTATAGTCGATGTGCCCTCGCCTTACACTGGTAAAATTAATAAATTATATGGCAATCAGGGTGATATCATCAAAACTCATGATCCATTAATTCTTTTTAATCTCATAAATGATGATAATACTCAACATGATAACCATTGTTCCAGTAATTGTTCCAGTAGCACCGTTGTTGGCAATCTTGAAGAAAGTAATGAAATTAAAATTGATAATTTTTCAATTAGCAATAATAATACGATTAAAACCACACCATTAAT
>CAXNCW010000145.1:0-3665 GCA_964200955.1 Legionellaceae bacterium | reverse complement strand
AAATAATACACAGCGCACAGGATTATTTTGTGTAATCACCATTAATGCCGATATCACTGCTAATATTGCAAATACAAAAAATACACCTTCAATTAATATATTATTCATTCATGACCCTCTGTAGATAGAGTTCTATTTTGATCTCTATTAGCAGCTAATTGATCTTCCATTAAATCACCAATGGCTAATAATTTTTCTTTAGTGAAAATATTTTGGCCGCGTTCGCGAATATGATAATGATGTATTGGGGTAACTACAATGGAATCTACAGGGCATGATTCTTCACATAAACCACAGTTAATACATTTAAAGATATCAATATCATAGCGTTTAGTGCGTCTTGAACCATCTGCACGCATTTCTGATTCAATAGTAATGGCTAATGCCGGACAGACAGCCTCACATAATTTACAAGCAATACAGCGTTCTTCACCATTGGGATACCGACGTAATGCTAGTAAACCGCGAAATCTTGGTGATATTGGCGTGGTTTCTTCAGGAAATTGAATTGTAGTTCTGTTAGTGAAACAATTTTTAATGAAATAGATGCCGGTAACGTATAATCCGGCAAACAGTTCTAATAATAAAAAACTTTTACAATAATGTTTAATGCGTTGATAAATTTTTTTCATAACATTAAAACCATGGTTTGAGGTGAGTGATTACCATCAAGGCTGTGATTATAACCCACACAATAGTAACGGGAATTAAAACTTTCCAACCTAGACGCATCAATTGATCGTAGCGATAACGTGGAAAAGTGGCTCTAATCCATAGATATACAAATAAGAATAATGAAATTTTTAATAATAACCAGACAAAACCTGGTATAAAGAAAAATGTTTGCTCTAGCCATGGCATGCCCTCAAATGGCGACAGCCATCCACCGACAAACATTAAAGTTATGAGAGTGGCAATGAGGATCATGCTCGCATATTCTGATAAAAAGAATAATGCAAAACCGATCCCAGAATACTCCACATGAAAACCGGCAACAATTTCAGATTCGCCTTCAGCAAGATCAAATGGCGCGCGATTAGTTTCAGCAATACCCGAGATCCAGAATACCATAAATAAGGGTAATAACGGTATACACCACCAATGTAAGATACCGCCATGCTGTGAATTAACAATAGTCATTAAATTCATGCTGCCAGCAGCCAACAGTACCCCGACTAGGGCAAATCCCATTGCAATTTCGTAAGAAATTGTTTGTGCTGCGCTGCGTAAAGATCCAAGTAAAGCATATTTGGAATTTGAGGCCCAACCGGCAATTAAAGCGCCATATACGCTTAATGAACTGATTGCAAATAAATATAAAACGCCAGCATTGATATTGGCTAATACAGCCCCGTCGGCAAAGGGAATGACTGCCCAAGAAATTAAAGATGGTATCAATGTTAGTAGTGGAGCTATTACAAATAGATATTTATTAGATTTTGTAGGAATAATAATTTCTTTTGAGATAAGCTTAATCAAATCGGCAAATGGTTGTAATAACCCGCGAAATCCCACTCTATTAGGACCAATACGTTCTTGAATATAGCCAATTACTTTGCGCTCAGCATAGGTTAAATAGGCTACACACAATAATAATGGCAATACTATCATCATGATTTTTATCACAATCCAAATCAATATGCTAATATTTTGTAACATAGTATCTACCTTGAATCTGCTGATTTGATTGCTATAGCCGCAAAAGTTTGGCCTAAGTCTACGGTTTCTGCTAGGCCATTGGCAACCCAAATTACATCATAAATTATTCGTTCATCTAATTTTATGGGTAAAGTAATTTCAATATTTCCTTGTGATACTGTAGCCATATTTTGTAATTTTAATTTTTTGGCGGTTTGTGGATGCAGACGAATACAAGCCAATTCAGTGATAATACTCTGTTGCAATGCTTCAGAATGTCTGACTATAGCGTCACAGCTATATAATGGCCATTCCCCAAGGCGTATTAATTCTATACCATTTAATAATGGTAAGGATGCAATTGGATAAGGATGATATGAATGAGCGGCAGACATATTGACAATATTTTTGCATTCATTTAAGACTGCGGCGCTCGACTCATAATCAAATTCTGTAAATCCTAATAAATTTGCTAATACACGCAGAATTTTCCATGCTGGTCTCGATTCGGCATGAGGTTTAATTGCGCCATTAAAAGTTTGCCAGTGATTATCAATGTTGATGTAGGTTCCAGAAGTTTCAGTATATGGTGCGTAAGGTAAAATAACGTCAGCGTAATCATACATAGAGTCATCTTGATACGCCGTTAGTAGCACAACACATTCTGCTGATAGCATTGATTGCCTGGCTTGATAAGGATTGGCAAAATCATATCCAGGTTCAACACCTAATAATAAATAACCTTTTAACTTTTCTCTGATGGCTTGTTGTGCATTATATCCTGGTTCAGCTATCGTTTTGCCACCTGTGGTGCGATGGGGGAGCATACCTGCTAACCAGGCACCATTAACATTAGCACCGCTTGTAAAATTTATAATGTTAATACCACAATGATGATGTAATAAATAGAGTAATGTGCGCAGCAATGCTGATTCTGGGTGATTATCAATATATGCCCCAGTTAAAATTGTGCTATTTGGCTGCTGTAGCGTTTTGGCTATGTCTTGTATTTGTAGCGTTGGTTGTAATCCAATTAATAAACAATGAAATTTGGTATCTAATGTTTCTAAATTACCGTTGAGCATTGCGTAAAGTAAATTGGCTAATTGCAGTGGTAATTCGTGTGGATGTATGAGTAGTTTCAGGTTCGTATTGAAATGAAAATCATAATCAATAGCATTAACAGCAAATACTTGAGCTGCATTTTTTATGGCTTTTCTAATTCTGATGCCGGCTAATGGCGCTTCGTGTGTAATGTTGCAGCCAAATAATAATATGGCTTTTTGTTGTTCTATTGCTGCATAAGGTAAGTGATTACTTGGTGATAGACCAAAATTGGCTTCATCACGAAAATCTGTTTGGTGTAATCTATGGTCAATATTTTGGATGCCAAGGTTGCGCATTAATTTTTGTAATAAATAAAATTCTTCTGTTGTTGAAGATGGCGAGGCAAAAGCAGCAAATTGTTTTGTGCCATACTGCTTGATAATTTTTGTTATACCGTGAGCAGCAAATTGTAAGGCTGTTTCCCAATCGACTGTTTGCCAATTGCCATTTTTTTTGATCATTGGTTGCTTAGCGCGTGTCTTATGATTGAGACCTAAATAACTAAAACGGTCGCGATCGGATAGCCACGTTTCATTAATTGCTTCATTAGGCTTGGGTACTACACGCATGATTTGGTTGTTACGTACATGTAAATGCACATTAGAACCTAAACAATCATGTGGTGCAATACTATCAAATTGCGTTAATTCCCACGGTCTTGCGGTAAAGCGATACGGTTTGGAAGTAAGGGCGCCAACAGGACAGAGATCGATGATGTTTCCAGAAATTTCTGATACCATGCTGTGTTGTACATAGGTGCCGATTTGCATGTTTTCACCGCGACCAAGGGCTCCTAATTCATCTAATCCAGCAATTTCATTACCAAATCTTACGCAACGTGTGCAGTGAATACATCTGGTCATATCTGTAGCAATTAAAGTACCTAAATTATCATTAGCTACCGCACGCTTAGATTCGCG
>CAXNCW010000144.1:0-3666 GCA_964200955.1 Legionellaceae bacterium | reverse complement strand
AAGTAGTCGGGATTTGCATATACTCAATACCACGCATATACGTAGCCGCAATAAATCCCGCCAGATCGCCAACCACACCGCCACCTACAGCTAAAATTAAAGCATCACGGTCACAAGCATTACTTAACATTGTTGTTTCTAATAGTTCTTTAGTATTATTATTTTTCGAATGCTCACCAGCAGGAAATGAGCATAATAACGTTTGATAACCTTCTTGCTGTAAAGATTTTAAAATTACAGACGCATAATGCTGCTCCACCCAGTTATCAGTAATAATCACAACCATCCGTTGACGATGCGGCACCCACAAGGTGATATTTTTTAATAAATCAGCACCAATAACTATTGAATACGCTGATGCATTTGTTACAGACAAACGTACATTAATTAATGTACTCATAAGATGCGCATATTAGCTAATTTTAACAAAAAAGCTTCGGTTTCATCCCAACCCAAACATGGATCAGTAATTGATAACCCAGATAAATTTATTGCTTCTGGATTCTTAAGATCGACATTTTGATTTCCTGCCTGTAAAAAACTTTCAACCATAAAACCTTTCACTAAATTTCTTAATTCTGGTCGCTGATTTAAATTTTCAAGAATTTCAAAAATAATTTTTGGTTGTAAAGTATGATCTTTTTTACCATTAACCAAACAATTATCATGACTGGCATCAATAATCACCGATTGATTATAAAGTTTATGTTTGATCATTTGTTGCCGCACTTCTTCTAAATGTTCTATCGACCAATTAGGTGCATGATTAGAACCACGTAAAACTAAATGCGCATAACGATTACCATGTGTTTGTACTTCATTACCATCCAAAACAGCAACATGCGGATATTGAGCAGCAACAATACTATTCACACCAATGGTTAATGAGCCATGAGTAGGATTTTTTAAGCCAACAGCACAATCCAAAGCCGAAGCAAAAATTCTATGTTCTTGATCTTCCGAGCTACGTGCACCTATCGCAACCCAAGAAAGTAATTCTAGAAAACCCTTAGCATTATGAATAAATAATGCTTCATCAGCAATCGGCAATCCCATTTCAATAACTTTAATCATCATATCACGAGTATAACGAATACCGGATTCAATATCAGGGAAAGCAAATACATCTGACTGATTAACAGGCCCTGTCCATCCTGTGGTTGTTCGTGGCTTTTGAATATAAACACGCATCACTAATTTTAAAACATGCTTAACTTTCTCATTCAGCTCTAATAATCGTTCAGCATACTCTAATACTGCGGGTTTAGGCCAAGCTGAACACGGTCCAATAATCATTACAAAACGCTGATCTACGCCCTCAAGAATAGCTTTAATTTCTTGCCGATCTTGATAAATACGTTGATAGGCCTGAGATGATACTGGAAAATCCTGCATCATTTCTTCAATTGGCGGTAGTTTTTTGATTACTGTATAGTTCATTATTACACCATATAATATTTAGTTTATGCATAAATACTGCAATATTTGCTCTACTGCTAATACAATCGCACCATCATTTATAATTGAAAAAGTCGCTAATTTTTTATAAATTTTACTACGTTCATCCCATAAACTATTCAATGCAACCAGCATATCTTCAGATTCTGTAAAGAATGCTGGCCGACCTTGTAACATAATTCTTGCAAATACTGTATTTCTTTCTGCCTCTACATGAATTACAGTATGATTTTTAATTAATTTCTGATTATTATGCGCAATTGGGGTCCCACCACCAAGAGCAATAACCGCAACAACTGTTTGCAGAATTGGTGTTAAAATTTTAGTCTCTAACTCTCTAAAATACACCTCATCATATGCCTCCATAATTTGTCTACAGGTCAATTGCCGCTGATTTGCATCTGCAAACATACGCTCAATTTCAGCATCAAGATCGATAAAAGGTAAATTTAATTGTGATGCCAATGCGCTACCAATCACAGTTTTGCCAACATTTTTAAAACCAATTAAAATAATCGGTTTAGTGATGGCATGCATCAACTACCTCCATATTAGCGCCCAATGAACACATAAGCTTAACAAATGTTGGAAAAGTTTTATTCACAGCCATACTATCAGATATTAATGTTGTACCGTTAGCTAACATGCCTGCAAGTGCTAATGCCATCACAGTACGATGATCATCGTATCCTTGAACCATCGTACCCTGCAAGACACTATTATAAATAGTTAAACCATCGAGATGTTCTTCTACCCGCGCACCTAAACGTGTGAGCCCTTCCACCATAGAATGAATTCTATCGGTTTCTTTAATTCTCGCTTGCCGCACATTAGTAATTTCAGTTTTACCCTGAGCATAAGTGCCAATTACCGCTAATGTCGGTAACAAATCAGGAATATCATTAGCATCAATTTTTAATCCTTGTAAAGGTGTGCCGCCATTAATGGTCAATCCTTGGGGTCTAATAGCAATATTTGCTCCCATGTCTTGTAATATATAAATTAATCTTTTATCTCCCTGTGGATCTTGCATATCTAATCCATCTAATTCAATTATACCTGTAGTCAAAACTGCAGCTGCAATAATATAAGATGCAGAAGAAAAATCACCAGCTATGACAGCATCAAACGGCTGATACTTTTGATTGCCTGGAATTTTATAAATATCACTTGCATTATGCCTATAATGTTGATAATTAATACGCTGTTTTTGTAACCAATGCAAAGTCATTTCCATATAGGGACGTTCGTGTAAATTTTTTACACTGATTACCGAATCCATAGGCGCACACGGTAAAGCAATCAACAACGCTGATAAATATTGTGAAGTAATTCCATCAACTTCAACAATACCACCGGTTAATTGCCCAGTAATCGATGCTGGTAAACTACCATGTTGCTCTAAATATTGAATATTTAACCCTAATAACTTAAGGGCATTCACCAGCGATTGCATCGGTCTTGCACGCATTTGCTCACTACAATCAACAATAATTGGCTGCTCATCTGCCCTAAAGCCTAAAATTGGCATAATAAAACGCGTGGTAATTCCAGAGCTACCTGTATTAATCTTTTGCGATGTGGTTTTAATAGGTAAGCCTGTGCTATTTATAATTAATTTATCATTATCAATGTGAATACTTGCCCCTAATTGCGTACACACTTGTATTGCAATTTGCATATCATCAGAATCTAATGGATTGAATAATGTTGATTTTCCTGTGGACAATAAAGCTAAAATAATGCCTCTAATACTTTGGGATTTTGAGCTTGGAGGCACCACTTGCCCTGCAAGTTTTTTTGTTGTTTGAACTTTTAAATACATAGTAATGCTTCCATCTTAACTGAAAATATTCTATACTTTCGCATGCTAAACATTATTATTAATGCCAATCAAAATATTTTACCACAACAAAAGTATAAAATACTAACAAATCAAGATAATTTTTGGTTAAATTTATTAGTTTGCTTAGGCTTTGATCAAGAATTCACACCTTTGGCAACCTTATTAAAACGCTATCATAATCTTGATGGTGATTGGGTGATCATATCGCCTATAAGATGGCAAGCCACTCATAATGACGCAATGATTGTCGCTTACGGTAATGATTTAGAATTTGATGCAATAACTGCAAAATTATGGTTTCATGAGATCAGTGATTTTTTAGCTATAGAAAATATTAAATTATTTTATCATAATGAATTATT
>CAXNCW010000143.1:0-3679 GCA_964200955.1 Legionellaceae bacterium | reverse complement strand
GATGAATTATTAAAATTTATTAATTCGCATCTGAACGATGATACTTTTAATCAAGAAAATCTTGAAAGTTTTGCTCATGACGGACCACAACAAATAGATTTTGGCGCTTTTCAAAAGACACCAAGTATTCAGGAGATAACGCAATTATTACAGGATAATGATCTGAAAAAAATTATAGAAATTTTGCATATTCATTTTCGTTTAGCTTATATATCGTGTAAGGCTGATATTACTACAGCTCCTAATAGAATGCCAATTGGTGAATTGAAAAATATTATTGGTCGGATTTGGAAGCAGACACCTAATTTAAACGATTTTTTTACTATTGGATTAAAAACCAGTAATATTGGTTATACAGATCACATTAGTGGTAAGCTTTTGTATAACTCGTCATTATATAGAGCGCCAGGTAATCGTGGTAGAGATGGAGCATGTAAAAATAATATAACTCAACAAATGGGCTTAATGTTATCAGATCAAATTAATGAATTTGCAGTTGATTTCCCTCAGCATGAATCTAAATGGGTTGCTGATTGCCAAAATCAACAAGCTAATCTTCAATCGCAATATGTATTGGATTTAATTAATAATGATGCGGTTTATGTTGCAGGCTTCTCTGGTATGGCATCTCTGTTTTTAAATCAAATGGAAATTGTAGCAAATCTTGAAACTGAAGATTTGAAAAAAAATTATGTGACAGCGGTTATGAGTTATATAGTTGGGGGTGGCTTTCATAGCATTCATGAAGTACTGGGGCCGGCTCAATATGCATTAAAATTAATTCCTAAATATTCCATTCAAGTACCAACAAGAGGCAAATTGGCATCGCCACCAAATTATCATCAATTTTTTATGCAACAAGAAGCTATTGATCCGGAATTCTCTGAGCGTCGTGAGCAGGCATGGAATAAGTATTTAAAGTATTTTGCAACTTATTATGTACCTAAATATCTCCATGATCTCAAGATTTTCTCTACAAATTCAGCAATAAATCAAATTGTGAGCGAAGAAAAAAATGAGGGGATCGCTGAGATCCATGATAAAATTTTAGAAATGCAGCAATATATTGATGACTTTAAACAACAAACTCAATATTTACATGTTACAAAAAATAAGAATTATCATGATATTAATAAGATTTCTCAAAAACTACAATTTGACTTAAATTTTTTTATTCAACAAATATTAAAGAATCCTGATGCTACACAAGAAAATTTAATTCTATTAAAAGATCAATGCATAGATTTGATTACTCGTGTTGAAAAAAACTTTAAAAATCATCGTGGCTGGGGCAGATTAATTGATAATCCTTTAGTTGATATTTTAAAAAGTTTATTAAATATAATTATTGGTATCTTAAAATCACCAACATTGTTATATCAAACACGAGCAGAATATGTTAATGGTTTCTTTTTAAGAACACCATTAACCAAATCTGCAAAATTATTAAATAAACTGCAGAATAATATAGAATCAATTAATACAGCTTCAATAGACTTATAAAAATATTCAAGTTATTTCTTTACAGTTCCTTAATGTTAGATAACCAATTTATATTTTGTTGGTTAGCAAACAATAAAATTACTGTTGATCCAAGTTTAAAGTAACCCAGAATATTTTGGTAATAAAAATTGTAAAATTGTGATGCAAAATTCATTGATTATATTTAATTATTTTTGATTGAAAACGATATAGTAACGATATTGTATTGAAATGCAAGTATATTTGGACGTGTTGTGCGTATCTCACTGCCAACCGAAGGATCAAACTCAACCCACAAGACCTCACCTCTAATATTAATTTATTGATTGCAGTTTGCCATCCACAAACATTAAAGTCATTGTTGGTTGATATTGGCCGGCTTGATAGGTCCAAATTTGTGGTTTTTCTTTGCTAGGAATCATCCGGTTCATATAGGTATTATTAATTGTATCGGGATTCCCACAAGCATTGTATACCTTACTGACAGGATCACCGTATGTAATATTAGCATTACTACAGATAGATAAGGAATTACTTGTTGCACCATTAATTTTCATCAAGACAACTTTATTATCAGCAATATCAATTTCTAATTGTACTCCAGATGCTTCACCAACTGGTACATTCCAGACACCATAAAAAGCTGATTGTCCACCCTGACCATTGACTGGTGCAGTCCAAAAACCTGATGGTGCGGTTTGAGTGCCAACACTATTAAACATTAATTGTTGTACAGGAATTTGTTGCATTGCCGGTACATTAGAATCTTGTTTACTTAGAGGCATACCGCAGGCGGCGATGACTTGATCGCTAGTCATACCAATTTGAATATATGATGATTTTTGTGGGCAATAAATTGACTGCTGTCCAGCATTAACTGGATAGATAATGCTGCAAGCAGCATATAATATATAAAATATCATGGAATGTATTACACACATTATGCTCTCCTTTAACGCTTAGCAATCGCAAGACTTTTTAATATGGTTAATGCTGCATACAGTTGATAATCTTCATGTAAAAGTTTTTTGTCATCTTTTGATGAGTTTATTGTGACATCATTGGTTTTAGTAGGAGTTAAATGGCCATTTAGTTCGGATTCGCTAAAATTCATAAGTTGGTCTTTATTGCTAGCTGATTGAGGAATATCTATAGCTTCAACTACAACATCAGGTGTTATGCCTTTGGCCTGAATGGATGTTCCAGAAGGTGTATAATATAATGCTGTGGTTAATTTAATACCGCGTTTATCATCTAGCGGTAAAATAGTTTGTACTGAGCCTTTACCAAAACTTTGTGTACCAACAATAATGGCACGTTTATTATCATGTAAAGCACCAGCAACAATTTCTGCTGCAGAGGCAGAGCCATTATTAATTAAGACTACCATGGGTGCATTGTTTAAAACGTCACCGGGATTAGCGGTAGCAATAAAATGTGATCCTGGTAAACGTCCCTGTGTATATACTATGGTATCTTTTTTACCATTTTTATTTGCATTTAAAAAATCATCCGATATTTGAATAGCAGAATCTAATAAACCACCAGGGTTATTGCGTAAATCTAAGATTAAACCTTTGAGTTGATTTTTTGTGTCTTGTTGTAATTTTACAATAGCATTTTCCATGTCGTTGACTGTTGTTGCTTGAAATTGAGAAATGCGAATATAACCATATCCATTGTCAAGCAATTGACTTTTAACGCTTTTTATTAAAATATTTTCACGCATAACTGTAAACATCAAAGGTTTATTTACTCCTTTGCGTAATACAGTTAATTTAATCAATGATCCTTGTTTACCGCGCATTTTGTTGACTGCATCTTGTAAAGTTAAACCTTGTGCTGATTGTGAATCTAATTTAATTATATAATCTCCAGCTTTGATGCCAGATTTAAAAGCTGGAGTATCTATTAACGGTGTGACTACTTTGATAACACCATCTTCCATAGTAACTTCTAGACCTAGACCACCAAATTCGCCACTAGTTGAAGTTTGTAATTCTTTAAATTCATTTTCATTTAAATAAGTTGAATGTGGGTCTAAACCACTGAGCATACCGCGAATAGCGTTATCAAAAAGTTCCTTGTCATCAATTGGTTTGACATAATATTGTTTGATTAAACTAATGGCATTGGAGAAACGTTGTACATCTTCCATGGGAATATTAGTTGGATTTTCGGTTTCTTGTGCAGTCAA